>NZ_QQWY01000006.1:0-165424 GCF_003950455.1 Sphingomonas sp. ABOLE | reverse complement strand
CGCCCCGCCCACATCAAGGACCGCATCCGCGCGCTCGGCCCCACCGTGCGCCCGGACCTGACCCTCAAGCCCGCCGACCCGCAGGCCGGCAGCTGGGTGATCTGAACCATGTACAAGTATGACGAATATGACGCCGGAATCGTCGCCGCGCGCGTCGAGGAATTCCGCGACCAGGTCCAGCGCCGCCTCGCCGGCCACATGACCGAGGACCAGTTCAAGCCGCTCCGGCTGATGAACGGGCTCTACCTCCAGCTGCACGCCTATATGCTGCGCGTGGCTGTGCCCTATGGCACGCTGAACAGCCGCCAGATGCACCTGCTCGCGCACATCGCCCGCAAGTACGACCGCGGCTATGGGCACTTCACCACCCGCCAGAACCTCCAGTACAACTGGATCAAGCTGGAGGACGCGCCCGACATCCTCGCGGAGCTGGCGTCGGTGGAGATGCATGCCATCCAGACCAGCGGCAACTGCATCCGCAACATCAGCTCGGACCAGTTTGCCGGCGCCGCCGCCGACGAGATCACCGATCCGCGCCCCTGGGCCGAGCTGCTCCGCCAGTGGAGCACGTTCCATCCGGAGTTCAGCTACCTGCCGCGCAAGTTCAAGATCGCGGTAATCGCCAGCGATACCGATCGCGCGGCGATGCGGCTGCACGACATCGGCATCCAGATCGTCCGCAACGACGGGGGCGAGCTGGGCGCGCGCATCTATGCCGGTGGCGGCATGGGCCGCACCCCGATGATCGCCTCGCTGATCAAGGAGTTCGTACCCTTCGCCGACTTCGTCAGCTATCTGGAGGCGTGCCTGCGCGTCTACAATCGCCATGGTCGGCGCGACAATATCTACAAGGCACGGATCAAGATTCTCATCCATGCGCTGGGGGCCGAGGAATTTGCACGCCAGGTGGAGGAGGAGTTCCAGGCGGTGAAGGCTCTTGGCATCGATCCGCCCCAGGCCGAGTTCGACCGCATCGCCGCGCATTTCGCGCCGCCGGCGTTCGAAGCCGATGCTCCCGACACCGTGGATCGGAGCGACCCGGATTTCGCCGTCTGGCTCGACCAAAACGTCCACGCGCACCAGGCGCCGGGCTATGCCGTCGTCACGATCAGCCTCAAGCCGATCGGCGGCATCCCTGGCGACGCCTCGGCCGACCAGATCGACGTCATGGCCGATCTCGCCGAACGATACAGTTTCGACGAGCTGCGGGTCACCCATGCCCAGAATATCGTGCTGCCGCACGTTCGTAAGGCGGACCTCTATACTGTCTGGCAGGCGCTGCGGGAAGCGGGGCTGGCCGAGGCCAATCTCGACCTGATCAGCGACATCATCGCCTGCCCGGGGCTCGATTATTGCAGCCTCGCCAATGCCCGCTCGATCCCGCTCGCGCAGAAGATCAGCGAACGCTTCGCCGAACCGGCGCGCCAGCGCGATCTCGGCGAGCTGAAGCTCAAGATCTCGGGCTGCATCAACGCCTGCGGCCACCACCATGCCGGCCATATCGGCATCCTCGGCGTCGACCGGAAAGGCACCGAGAACTACCAGCTGCTGCTCGGCGGCTCGGGTGCGGAAGATGTCAGCCTGGCCGACATTACCGGCCCCGGCTTCAGCGAGGACGGCGTGGTCGACGCGATCGAGCGTGCGACGGACCTCTATGTCCGCGAACGCACGCCCGGCGAACGCTTCGTCGACACCTATCGCCGCATCGGCATGGCACCGTTCAAGGAGGCCATTTATGGTTGAGTTCCTGCGCTACCGCGACGACGAGGCGCATGACGAGCCGGCCGTCACGCTCGACAGCTTCTTCGGCCAGTCCAACGCTACCGCCGTCCGGATCGAGTCCGGCGAGGATGCCCGCGCGCTCCTCCCCCATCTCGATCGCATCGCGCTGGTCGAGGTGAGCTTCCCCAGCTTTCGCGACGGCCGCGGCTATTCCACCGCGCGGATTCTGCGCGAGGCAGGGTACAAGGGCGAGCTGCGCGCGCAGGGCGACGTGCTGGTCGACCAGATCCCGCTGATGCGCCGCTGCGGCTTCGACAGCTTCGCACCCGATGCGCCGATCGACGAGGCCACGCTGGAAGCCGCGCTCGACCGCTACGACGTCCGCTACCAGGCGGCGGCGGACACCATCGTGCCGGTGTGGAAACTGCGCCATGGCTGAACCCGCGCGCCAGATCGACCGGATCGACGTGATGCCCCGCTTCACCGAGGCGGATGCGGTGCGGCTCAACACGCGCTTCCTCGGCGTGCCGACGCTGGAGATGCTGCGTACGGTGCTTTCCGAGAAGCTGACCGGCGAGACGGCGATCGTCTCCTCGTTCGGCGCGGAGTCGGCAGCGCTGCTGCATCTCGTCGCCAGCGTCGATCGCTCGGTGCCGGTGCTGTTCCTCGATACCGGCAAGCATTTCCCCGAGACGCTCGCCTATCGCGACCTGCTGGTCGAGCGGCTCGGCCTGACCGACTTCCGCAACCTCCGCCCCGACCCCGAGCTGCTGGCCAAGCGCGACGGCACCGAGCTTCGCTGGTCCTATGATCCGGACGGCTGCTGCGAAATCCGCAAGGTGCTGCCGCTCGAGGCCGGCCTGGCCGGCTTCGACGCGACGATCACCGGACGCAAGGCGTTCCAGGCGAGCACCCGCACCGCCCTGCCGCGCTTCGAGCTCGACGGCGACCGGCTCAAGATCAATCCGCTGGCGGACTGGACCAAGGCCGATCTCGACACCTATTTCACCGCGCACGACCTGCCGGTGCATCCGCTGGTAGCACAAGGCTACCCCTCGATCGGCTGCGCGCCGTGCACCAGCAAGGTCAAGCCCGGCGAAGACCCCCGCGCCGGCCGCTGGCGCGGCTGGGACAAGACCGAGTGCGGCATCCACACGCCGACCAGCGACGACGACGCCAACCAGCCGGTGTTCTAATACCGGAGGTGTTGGCGCGGTTTGATCCTGCCTCATCCAGTCATCCCGGCGGAAGCCGGGATCCATTCAGCCCTCCGTCTCAGCAAGCGCCGATAGCGAGACCGCAATGGACCCCGGCTTTCGCCGGGGTGACGATTTGGGAGCAGCGATAGGTTCTTATTTGTGCAACGTGTTCGATCTCGCCTCAGAACCCGCCGTGCAGCCGCAGCGCCAGCACGTTCGCCGGGCCGCGATCGCGATTGTAACCGGGATTGGCGACGAACTGATAATCGAACGTCACGTCGAATCCCTTGCGCGGCTGCCAGTCATAATAGGCCTCGGCGATGGCCTCGCTGCCCGGGTGCGGCAGCTTGCCGTCGCCGACCAGCACGCCCAGCCCACCAGCATCGAGATAGCGCTGATGGTCGCGCGAGATGCCGTTGACGATGCCGACCAGCCCGATGCGGTCGTTCGTGCGCCCCCAGCCCGCGCCGTTCAGCGATGTGCCGAGCTGCGCGGTGCGATCAATGTCGGTGAAGTCATAGGGCTCGATCGCGCCGTCGGCGAACCCTGCGCGCGCGAACAGCCCCAGCGTCGAGGTCACCGCCTGCTCGACGTTCACGTCCGCGCCCATGCGGGTGGTGCGCTGGCGGACGAGCGAGGTGTCCGCCGCCTGCCCCTGCGCCGCGCCAAGCGCCAGCGCATCGTCGAACCGCCCGAAGCGCCCGCGATTGCGGAAGGCGGTGATGCGGATCGCGCCGGGCTGGCCGCCGAGCAGGTGGCGATGCTCGACCTCGATATCGACCTGATATTGTCGGAAGTCGCGCTCCAGCGTCTCGCCATTGGGCACCTTCGAGAGGTTGAACAGTCCGGCACGCAGTGTCCATGCGCCCTGATACCATTCCGTCGCCACGCCGGTCGAATAGCCCCAGGCATCGGCGGCATAGTCGAAGCTGCCGGTATCCACCGCCGACCAGTTGAGGAAGTCGCTCCGCGGATCATGCGCATAGCGGTTGGTATCGAACACGTCGCCGATACCGAACTTGCCGAGCGTCAGCACTAGCCGGTTCGCCGCCTGGGTGCCGCCCAGCACGTTCATCGCCGGCGCCACCGCGCTCGCCTCGCCGTCCAGCCCGATCGTCTGGCGGAAGAACAGCCGCTGGAGCCGCAGATAGGGCTCGTCCTTGCCGACCTTGTAGGCCTCGGCGCTGGGAAAGCCCGCCACGCCCAGCGTGTTCGAGAGGCCGAAGCCCTGGTCGATCTCCGGGTTCACCCACAGTTCGCCGCCCGCCCAGGGCCGCACCCCGGCATAGAGCGTCACGTCGATCGTCTCGCGCACCTGCTCGGGCGTCAGGCTGTTCGGCCCGCGATAGGGATCGTCGAAGCCGCCCACGCCCTGCACCACCATCGTCGCCTGGCCGTGCACCGCAAAGGCCTGCGGGTCGCCCGTGTCCTGCGCCTGCGCTGCGACCGGGAGCAGGAAGAACAGCACAGCCGCAGCGGCGGCCGACTTGGGGAACGCAGAAACCATGACGTGCATCCTGGAAGGGGAACGGCCGCCCGACTCGACGGCGGCGCCCCTATAGCCTAGGCCGAAGCCTCGGTCGCGATGGCGCAGATCGGTCCCTTTGGAGCGCAGACGCGGACATGCAGACCAGCCTCGCCGACCGCGCCGCCGACCTTCTCAGGGTGCCGGTCTCGGGCGCGGCCGCGCTTTCCGGCGGCGACCTCTCCGCGGTGCATCGGCTACGGCTGGCCAATGGCGGCAGCGCGATTGCCAAGCAGGGGCCGCTGGTTTCGGAAGAAGCGGACATGCTGGCAGCCATCGCCGCGACCGGGGCGCCCGCCCCTGCGGTGCTTGCGGTAGGCGAAGACCTGCTGCTGATCGCGGAAATGCCGAACGACGGCCATCTCGGCACCAGCTGGGACAACCTCGTCACGGTGTTGCAAACCCTGCATGCGGCACCGGGCCGCGCCTATGGCTGGCTGGCGGATTACGCTTTCGGTCGCGTCGCCATTCCCAACGGCGCGACGAGCGACTGGCCGAGTTTTTGGGCCGAGCGGCGGCTGCGGACGCATCTGTCGCACGTCCCCGCGCCCCTCGCGCGTCGACTCGATCGGCTGGCCGATCGCCTCCCGAACCTGCTACCGATGCACCCCGCGCCGTCGCTGCTGCACGGCGACCTGTGGGGCGGCAATGTGCTGACCTCCGGCGGCCGGGTGACCGCGCTGATCGATCCCGCCTGCTATCATGGCGACCGCGAAGTCGATGCCGCCATGCTCACCCTGTTCGACGCGCCGCCCGCCCGCTTCTTCGATGCGCTCGCGCTGGCGCCCGGATGGCAGGAACGGCAGCCGATCTACCGGCTATGGCCGTTGCTCGTGCATCTGCGGCTGTTCGGCAGCAGCTATGCCGGCGCGGTGGAAACAGCGCTGGCCGCGGTCGAGTAATTCAGCCAAACAGCCGCGCCAGGCTGCGCTCCAACATGACCAGCTGCCACAGCGTGCGGCCATGCTCCGCGCGGCCGGCCCGGTGGTCTTCGGCGAGCCGCGCGATCGTGCGCGGCTCGAACCAGCCGCTCTGGAGGAGCAGCGGCGCGCGGGCGAGCGCCGCCGCCTCGTCGGCCAGCGCATGGCGGAACCAGGCGCTGATCGGGGTGACGAAGCCCATCTTGGGGCGATAGAGAATCTCGCGCGGCAGCCAGGGCTCCAGCGCCTTCTTCATCAACCACTTGCCTTGCCCCCCGCGGATGCGGAGCGACGGCGGCAGGCTCGCCTCGAACTCGACCAGCCGGTGGTCGAGCAGCGGCTCGCGCGCCTCCAGCCCCACCGCCATGCTGGTGCGGTCTACCTTGGTGAGAATGTCGCCGGGCAGCCAGTGGCGGATATCGGCATATTGGGCGCGATCGATCGCGTCGCGCGCGGGCGCCTGCCGCATCGTCTCGACATAGCGCGCCTCGGCGCGATAGCCGTCGAGCGCCGCCCGTGCCGTGTCGCTGTAGAGCTGGTCGCGCAACGCCGGCGTGGTGACGCCGACCGCCCTGGCATAGGCCTCCGCCCCACCCTCGGCGAGAGCGAGCAGCGTCGTCTTCGCGCGAAATGGCCGCGGTGCCCAGTCCGCCTTGGGATAGAGCGCGCCGAGCTGGCCGAACACCCGCGCCCGAACGTCCGACGGCAGCAGGCCGCGGACCCGCTCCTCGGCGGCGAAGAAGCGGTGGCGGCGGTATCCGGCCAGCGCCTCGTCGGCCCCGTCGCCCGAAAGCGCGACGGTCACGCTCTCGCGCGCCAGCTGGCAGACGCGGTAGGTGGGCAGCGCCGATGCATCGGCAAAGGGCTCGTCGAAGGCGGCAACCAGCGTATCGATCAGGCCGTAATCCTCATGCCCGACCGTGCGGGCGCGATGGCTGGTGGCGAAGCGCTGGGCGACCTTCGCGGCATGCGCGGTTTCGTCCAGCCCGGCCTCGTCGAAGCCGATCGTGCACGTCTTCACCGCCGCCTTGCTGCGCTCGGCCATCAGCGCGACCACCGCCGAGCTGTCGACGCCGCCCGAGAGGAACGCGCCCAAGGGCACGTCGGCAATCATTCGCGAGCGCACGGCGGTGCGCATCCGCTCGATCAGCTCGGCCTTGAGCTCTCGCGTGCGGCCGGCGGCACGGCGGGTGAAGTCGATGTCCCACCAGCGCACCGGCTGCGGTGCTGAGCGGGCGCGCTGGAGCAGCAGGAAATGCCCCGCCGGCAGCTTCTGCACGCCCGCGACGATGCAGGCGTCGTCGGGGACATAGCCCAGCGCCAGATAATCCTCGACCGCGCGGAAATCGGCGGCGCGGCGGAGCAGCGGGTGGGCAAGCAGGCCCTTCAGCTCCGAGGCAAAGGCGATCGCGCCATCGGCCAGCTCGGCATAATGGAGTGGCTTCACCCCAAAGCGGTCGCGGGCGAGGAACAGGCTCTGGCTGGTCGCGTCGTAGAGCGCGAAGGCGAACATGCCGTTCATCCGAGCAAGCAGGTCAGGCCCCCAGGCGCGCCAGCCGTGGAGCAGCACCTCGGTATCGCTGTCGGTGGCGAAGCGGGCGCCCAGCGCCTCCAGCTCGGCGCGGACCTCGCGGAAATTGTAGATCTCGCCGTTGAAGGTGACGGCAAGGCTCTGGTCTGGCAGCGCCATCGGCTGCACGCCGCCTTCGAGGTCGATGACCGCCAGCCGGCGATGGCCGAGCCCCACGCCCGCCACGCACCACACCCCCGAACCGTCGGGGCCGCGATGCGCCTGGGCGTCGCTCATCGCGACGATGCGGGCGGGATCGATCGGCTTGGGAAGGCAGGGATAGAAGAGGCCGGCGATGCCGCACATCAGCGCATGCCCTCGCGGTCGTCCATCCGTCCCCTATCGTCGCCGTTCATGATCCGCATCGTAGCGGCCCGGTACCAAGCGATCGCCGCGCACGCCACCCCGCTGGTGGCGCTGGCGTGCAGGAGCCTCGAGCAGCGCGTCGAGCGGTGCCAGCCGCGCGTCCCAGCTGTAGCGGGCAATCACCCGCGCACGGGCGGCGGCGCCGAGTGCCGTGGCGGTATCGGGGGCGTCCAGCAAGCGCAGCACGGCGTCGCCGAATGCGTCTGCGCCCTCGGCGACGCAGAGCGTTCCGGCATGATCGATCCCCTCGGCGGCAGCCGGCGAGGCGACGACGGCGCGCGCCATCGCCATGCCTTCGAGCACCTTGTTCTGAATGCCCCGCGCCAGCTGCAGCGGCGCGACCACCAACGCTGCGGCGGCAAGCCAATCGCGAACGTCCGGCACGGTGCCGGTCACGAGTATGCCGGGCCGCTCCGCCAACGCCTGGACGGCCTGCGTCGGCGCACGGCCCACGATCGCAAAGCGCGCCGCCGAATGGGCCAATCGGACGCGTGGGAACACCTTGTCGGCGAACCAGGTGACCGCCTCGACATTCGGCCGGTAATCCATCTGGCCGGTGAAAACGAGCAGCGGCCCCGCCCCGCCAGTCGGTTCGAAACGGCTGGCGGGATCGTAGAAGACCGTGTCGATGCCGTTCTCGATCGCATATACGTGGGAGGCGTTCGTGCGCGCCCGGAACAGCGCCGCCTCGGCCTCGCTGACGAACAGGCTGGCATCGGCCGCCCCGGCGACGCGGCGCTCATGGGCGAGCAGCAGCGACGCCTCACGCCGGTGGACCCAGGCCATCGGTCCACGCCCGCCCTCGGCATAGGCGGCGAACTTGGCCGAATCCATGTCGACGAAGTCCATGATCACCCGCTGCCGGGGTGCCGGCGGCAGATATTGCGCCATCTGGCTGGAAAAGAGGAAGATCGTCTCGATCGGCTCCGCCGCCAGCAGCGCATCCATGGCGCGGCGCGCCGCCGGATCGGCAAAGGCGACGAGCGACACCGGCCGCCGCTGCAGCAGCGCCCGCGCCCCCGTCCAGACGGTCGGCGCGTCCCGCCAGACGATCGTGCGCGTCGCGGCATAGGCCGCAAGGCCGTCCTGGTGCCTCAGGTCGTCGGGGTCATCGGCGAAGGCGACCAGATGAAGGCGATGGTTCCGGGCGAGATGGCGCAGCAGGTGATAGGCGCGGATCTTGTCGCCGCGATCCGGCGGAAAGGGCATGCGATGGGCGAGGAACAGAAGGTCGCCCATCAGCCGAGCCCGCGCGAGAGCAGCGGCCCGATGCGATTGGCCGCCCAGAGCGGCAGCCGCTTCCACGCGGCGATCTGCAGCCGGTACTTCGGATCGAGCGGGTTGATGCTGCGCGGTGCCGCGCCCTCGGCGTGGCGGGAGAAATAGACCAACGGCTCGGGCACGAAGCCCCAGTTCTTCTTGAACGCTGCCGCGCCGGTGCCGGCCTTGGAGCGCCCGAAATCGAAGCGCGAACAGCCGCGCGCGCGGGCATGCGCCATCAGCGCGAAATACATCCGGTCGTTGGCGCGCAGCCCCCGCGCCGCTTCCGCCCCGCCGCCCCAATAGGGATAGACGGTACCGCGCCAATAGAGGCTCAGCACGCTCGCCACCGCGCGGCGTTCGTGCCGCACGGTGAGGATATCCGCCTCCGCCCCGAACGCCTCCAGCACCGCCGCGAACAGCGCCGCCGGGAAGACCGGCGTGCCGAGATTGCGGACGCTTTCCGCATAGACGCGGTAATGCGTGCGCCGGGCCGCACGATCGGCACCCACCTCCACCGTCAGATCCGCAGCGAGCGCCTTGCGCAGTTCGGCGCGCTGCTTGCGGGGCACGGCGAGCAGTTCGGCCTCGTTATCGGCCGCGAGCCGGCGGACGAAGCCCAGATAGGTCGTGTGGTCGCGGACCCAGTCCTCCCCCGGACAGGGCCCGCCGCGCAGGTCGAGGCTCGGGCAGCGCAGGCGCGCGGCGAGGCTCCAGGCGGCCTGCCCGAGCGCGGCGACGGCAAGCCCCTGCTCGGCAAGAATGCCGCCAGCGACGCCGAAGCCGGTCGATACCAGCGCCCGGCCGAACAGCGGCGAGGTGATCGCCGTCAGCGGCAGCACCCCAACGATCCGCCCGCCAGCGCCCTCCGCCACCAGATAGTGGCTGCGCTGACGACAACCCTTCGCCACCGCCATGCTCCATTCGGGCAGATGGAAGGGCGTGGCATCCGCCTGCGCATCGACCCAGGCGGCAAGACGCCCGCGCTCGCTCGCATCGTGCAGGTCGGCGGTGCGGACGGACAGGGTCACGCCAGCCGCTCCGCCGCCTGTGCCGCGATCGCATCCACCCGGCCCCAGTCGTGGCGCGCCAGCAGCGTCCGCAGCTTGCCCTCCATCGCGCCCAGCCGGGCATAATGGCGCAATCGCGACTTGAACGGTGCGGCACGCACCCGCGGCTGGCCGGGGTCGATCTCCCAGGGATGGAAGTAGAACATCGCCGCCGCGCCGCCGCTATTGGCAGCACGCACCGCGCGATCGGTCACCCCCTTCGGCAGCAGCCGGAAGAACCCGCCGCCCGCGGTCACCTCGCGCCCCAGCACCCGCGCGATCGTGATCGGCAGCTCGATCAGCCGCGCATCGGGCAGCGGGCGGAACGGCGCGCGGGGCGCATCGGGCCAGCCATAATGATCATGCGCGATCGGCGCGATGCTCGAAGAGTAGCAATAGCCCGCCTCAGCCAGGACCGCATGCGCCCAAGGCGTGCGGCGGTCGATCGAAAAGCTCGGCGCGCGATAGCCGTTAACCGCGACGCCCGCGGCATCCTCCAGCGCGGCGCGCGCGCGGGCGAGATCGGCGCGGAACTGGTCGGGCGTCAGGGTGAAGACGCGGGCATGGTCCCAGCCATGGCTGGCGACCTCGTGCCCCGCCTCGGCGATGCGGCGGATCAGCCTGGGATGACGCTCCGCCACCCAGCCGAGCGTGAAGAAGGTGCCCTGCACCCCCGCGGCCGCAAACAGCGCCAGCACGCGATCGGTATTGGCCTCGACGCGCTGCTCCAGCCCGTCCCAATCGCCGCGCGCGATCGTGGTCTCGAAGGCGCCGACCTGGAACCAGTCCTCGACATCGACCGACAGGCCGTTGCGCACGCCCATCGCTCAGGCAGCACTGCCGCGCAGCGCGTCGAGGTCGATGCCGCTGCGACCATCGTCCTTCTCCACCCAGTCGACCAGCAGCGAGAGCACCCGGCGCAGCGCATCCGACTGCGAGGCGACCTGCGCCTCCAGCTCGGCGACGCGGCGCTCGAGCGCCCGAGTTTCGGCCGAGCCCTCCGGCACCGCGCGCAGTTCGGCGACGCGGCCGGCGCGCACCGGCGCCGGTTCGGGCACCGGCTCGGGCGCCGGCTCGATCACATCCTCCTGCTCGATATCCTCGATCACCGCCGCGACATCGGGCGCGCCGAAATTCTCGATCTGCTCGACGGCGCCGTAGAGCAGCACGCGGCTCGCCAGCTGGTTGAGGCGGCGCGGGATGCCGCCCGACCAGCGGTGCATCGCCGCCAGCGCATCGGCGGTGAAGCGCGGGCGGCCGCTCCAGCCGACCAGCATCAGCCGATGCATCAAATAGGCCTCAACCTCCTCCACCTCCATCGGCGCGAGGTGATGCATCGCGATCACCCGCTGGCGGAGCTGCTCGAAGGCGGGCTGCTGCAGCACCAGCCGAAACTCGGGCTGGCCCAGCAGGAAGATCTGGAGCAGCGGATAGCCGCCCGCCTGGAAGTTGGAGAGCATGCGCAGCTCGTCCAGGCTCTCGCCCGGCAGCGCCTGCGCCTCGTCCACCACCAGCAACGTGCGCCGTCCGGCGCGGGCGACCTCGTGCAGGCCACGCTCGATCGCCAGCAGCAGCGCCGCCTTGGAGAGGTCATCCCCCGGCAGCCCCAACCCCTGCGCGACCAGCCGCAACATGTCGTCGGCGCGCAGATGGGTGGAGACGATCTTGATCACGTTGAGCCGTTCGCCGTCCAGTTCGGCGAGCAGGTGGCCGAGCAGCGTCGTCTTGCCCGCCCCCGGATCGCCGGTGATGACGACGAAGCCTTCGCCCTGGCTGAGGCCATAGCCGAGATAGGCCATCGCCTTGCCGTGGGTGGCGGTATCGAACCAGAAGCGCGGATCGGGGGTCAGCTGGAACGGCCGGCCGCGCAGCCCGTAATGATCGTCCATCATGCGTGCAGTCTCTCAAAAACCATAGCGCGCTCCGATCAGCGCCTGTGCCGATGCCTGATCGGGGCCGTCGCGCATCGATCCGTAGAGGCCTGCGGTCGCGGTGAGGCTCAGGCGGCCGAGGCGGCGGGTGTAGGCGGTGTTGGCGCCCCAGCCGAACACGGCGGTGCTGCCGGGGATGTCGCCGTCATAATAGCTGGCGAGCAGGTTGAGCCCGATCGTCCCGTCGCGCCCGGCGGCGAGCGCGGCGAAGGCCTGGGCGTAGAAGCTCTCGTCCCAGCTGCCGCCGGTTGCGGTCGCGGCAACCGGAGTGAGGAAGTCGCGCCGGGCGAAGCCGCCGCCGACACCCAGCCGTGTCGTGCCCCGGCGCCAAACCGCATTGGCGGTCATTCCGCGGCCGCGATAGGCAGCCGTCGCCGCCGAGGAGAAGGCCCCCGCGATGCACCCGCCCGCCGCCGCCCCGCTGGTGCCGTAGATGCAGGCGCCCGCCTGGGCCCCGAAAGGATCCGCGGTGGTGACGAAGCCCACCGGCAGCGCGGCGAGGCTGCCGCCGACCTGCTGGCCATAGGTCTCGACCGTGTCGTACACCGCCACCTGGATGCCGCTGCCGCTATTCCGCTGGAAGGTGAAGCTGCCGGTATAGCGCATCGCTCCGTAGCGGCGGCCGATCCGCACCTCGAGCGCGGTCCTCCGGCTGGGCCGCCAGAGCACGCCGCCGTCCCAGAACATGCCCTCGAAATCGTAGGCGAGCCGCACGGGCGATGCCGGATCGGTGACATAGCGCCCCGCCCCGTCAACCACCGGCTGGCCACTCTGCCCAAGCAGCGGATCACGCTGGCGCACGGTGATCTGCTCATAGCCCGCCCCGCTGACCAGCGCGACCGTGCGGCTGATCGGCGCGATCGCATCGCCGCGCCCCGAGTTGCTGGCAAAGCGCTGATCGAGCTGGCTGGCATTCTCGCGCACCAGCCCGCCGGTGACGCTGAGCCCGATCGGCAGCACCGCGCCGGGCTTGGCGCCCACGCTGGCATTCACGGCATGCGAGGTGGAATGGTCGAAGCGATCGACCTGCGGCAGCGTCGATGCGACGCCGGTTGCGACGCCGTCGTCCACCTTGGTGAAGCCGAAGCGATAGGCGCCCTGCACGAACAGCGGCCCGGCATGGGTGTCGAGCTTGGGCCCGGCATAGCCCGAATAGAGCTGGCTGAGGTTGCGCGCAGTGGCCGCATTGCCGGTCAGCGCGTCGCCGCGCGCATCGGTGCGGGTGCGGGTGGCGACGGCACCGGCCTCCAGCGTCAGCCCGCGGGCGGCGGTGATGCGCGCCTGGGCGAGGCCGTTATGGCTGTCGCCCGACTGCAGGCTGCCCTTCTCGGTGAAGCGGTGCTGATATTGGTAGCTCACCTGCACCTGCACCCGGCGGGTGCGGATGCTGCCGTCCAGCCCCGCGCCGAGCTGCGAATAGGTCAGCGTCTCGCCGCCGTTGAGCTCGGCGGTGGCGACCCGGCTCACCTCGATATAGGGCGTGAGGGTCGCGCGGCGCTGGGCGGCCGCGGGCACGATCGCGGCGGCGCAGACGGCCAGCACGATCGCGCCACGGATCACCGGCCCGCCTGCGCGTAATAGCTGCCGAAGCGCCGGCCCGAAGGCTGGAACGACACCGCGTTGAGCACGAGCTGGATATGCTCGCACCCGTCGAGCGCGGCGACGGCGGCGCGCAGGTCCTCCTCGCTGGTGCGATCGGCGCGAACCACCATCATCGTCTGCCCGACATGCAGCGCCAGCACCGAGGCGGGCGAGGCGGCGAGCGCCGGCGGCGAATCGAAGATCACGATGCGGCGCGGATTGGCCGCGGCCAGCCGATCGAGCATCGCCCGCGCGCCGTCGCTCGCCAGCAATTCGGTATCGCTGACGCTGCGGGTGCCCGCGGGCAGGATCGCGAGCTGCGGCACGTCGGTATCGACGATGCAGGCCTCGACGTCGACACGGCCGTCGAGCGCGTCGAGCAGCCCCGGCCCCTCGCCCATGCCGAGCCGCTTCGAGACGTCGGGCTTGGCGAAATCGGCGTCGACCAGCAGGATCTCGACGTCCTTCTCGGCCGCCATCGAGAGCGCGAGATTGATCGCGCAGAAGGTCTTGCCCTCGTCGGGCTGGGCCGAGCAGACCAGGATCATCCGGGCGCGATCGGCATCGACGCCGGCGACGCCCCGCGCGGTGAGCAGCAGCTGCCGCTTCACCATGCGGAACTCCTCGGCGAGCGGCGTAATCGGCCCGCCGGGCACCAGCATGCCGGCGGCGGCAAGCCGGGCGCGGTCGATCGGCACCATCGGGCGATCCTGGGCGGGGGGCGCCGCGGGCTGCCTGGCAGGTGCCTCCTCCGTCGGAAGCCCCGGCATCATCGCGATCGCGCGCTGGATCAGCGAGCCGGTGAGCCGCTTTGGGGTGTGTTCATTCATCGCTCAGGCCCCGGCAGCGTGGTGGAGCATGCCGACCAGCAGGATCGCGGCATAGGCGACACCCAGCCCTGCGACGCCCCCGAGGAAGTGCTGGAGCTGCTTGCGGCGACGCGCACGCTGGCGGGGCGTGATCACTTCGCCGATCGAGCCGATCACCGGCATGCCGCTCGCGCGTTCCAGCCGGGTGGCGGTATCGAAGGTCGTCCGCAGCTTGGACAGCAGGAACGCCGCCGCCATGCCTGCACCAAGGCCCGCAACGAGCACCGCAGTGAGCAGCATCGGCCGATTGGGCGAACGGGGCGCGCGCGGCTGGGTCGGCGGGTCGATCACGCTGAACTTCACTGCGTCGGTCTGGCTCTGCGCCTGGCTGCTGATCCGCAGCTGTTCGCGATCGGCGAGCAGCTTGGCGTACTGGTCCTTGAGTACCTGATAGTCGCGGTCGATCTGGCCCTGCTCGGAGGCGGCTTGGGGTGCCTGGCTCAGCTTGGCGCTGAGGGCTGCGAGATCGCCTTGGATCTGCGCGCGGCGCTGGCTGAGGGCTGCGACCTGTGCGGCCTTGTCCGCCTGCATCGAGCGAAGGCTGAGATAGAGCGGGTTGGCGAAGCTCCCGCCGCCGCTGCCACCCGAGGGCTCGCGCGCCGCAGCGGCCTGCGCACCGGCGATCTGGCGCTTGAGCGCGACGACGTCGGGATGTGCCTCGGTGAAGCCGCGCGCCCGGGCATCGGAAAGCTGGGCCTGCAGATCCGCGAGACGCGCGCGCGCCGGCCCCGTTCCCACCGGGCCGCCGCCCTGGCCGGCCACACTCGCCGGTGTGCCCGCCATCTGCGCGTTGACCGCGCTGAGGCCGCTCTGCGCCGCTGCCAGGTCGCTCTCGATCTGCTGGAGCTGCTGCTGCGCCGCGCCGATGCGGTCGTCGAGCGAGCCGGTGCCCGGCAGGCTGCCGAGGAAGCGCGTCTGGAACTCCGCGCGCTTGGTCTCCGCCGCCTGCAGCGCCTGCTGGCGCTCGGCAAGCTGCTGGTCGAGAAAGGCGAGCGACTGGCTGCTCTCGTCGCGGCTGTCGGCGAGCTTGTTGTCGCGGAACAGCGCGATCAGCTTCTCCACCACCTGGCGGCAGATGGCCGGATCGGCGCCGGTTACCGCGATCTCGAACAGATTGTCCTGCTGCGCGGTGAGCTTGATCGCCTTTTGCAGTCCGGCGATGCGCGCGGCCAGATCGGCCGGCTTGGTGACCGTCTTCGCCAGATCGGTGCCGCGGACGACCTTTTCCAGGTTCACCGAGCTGGTCAGCGTCTGGCGGATGCGGTCGATGTCCTGCTGCTGGCCCGCCGCCGCTACGCCGCCGTCGCTGGGCAGCACCTGGCGCAGCTCGACGAGCACCCGCGCCTTGGATTCATAGCTGTCCGGGATGCGCGACACCGCCACCCAGCCGACCACGCAGACCATCCAGGCAGTCGCCAGCGCGAGCGTACGCCGCATCCACACCGCGTGGAGCGCGCTGCGGAGCTCGTCGAACAGGCTCCCCATCAGAACATGCTCTGCGGGATGATGATCACGTCGCCCGGCGCCAGCCGGACATTGGCCGAGGTGTCGCCGTTCTTGAGCAGGTCGGCGAGGCGCAGCTTGAACTCGCGCTTCTTGCCGGTCTGCGGGTCGTAGCGCACCAGCCGGGCGCGGTTGCCCGCGGCGAATTCGTTGAGGCCGCCCACCGCGATCATCGCGTCGAGGATCGACATGTTGGCGCGATAGGGCAGCGACGCCGGCTTCTCGGTCGCGCCGACCACGCGGATCTGCTGGCTGAACGTCCCCGAGAAATTCTCGACGATCACCGAGACGATCGGGTCCTTGATATATTCGCTGAGCGCGAGCTTCAGGTCGTCGGCAAGCATCGCGGGAGTCTTGCCCACCGCCGGCATGTCGTTGATCAGCGGCGTGGTGATGCGGCCGTCGGGGCGCACCTGGACCTTGGTCGAGATCTCGGGATTGCGCCAGACGAAGATGCTGAGCTGGTCGAGCGGGCCGATGACATATTCGTCGCTGGGTGCTTCCTTGCCGCCGACGAAGCCTGCGGCGGGCAGCTCGGGGCGCGGTCCACCGCCGCCGCACGCCGATAGCTGCGCCATCAGCGCCAGCGTCGCCGCCGCCTTCCTCCCGAACGAAACCGCCATTGCCGTGCCTCCAAGCGGCAGCGAGGCGGCGTGTCGCGCGCCCGTGCCGGACGGCGACCTATGGCGCAGGACGCGTAAATTTAGCGTTAGGCGTCAGACTCCTGCCAAAACCTCGCGGACCGGCGGGTGGCCGAGGAACCCCTGCGGGCTGGCGCTGGCGCCATAGGCCCCCGATGCGAAGATCGCGATCAGGTCGCCCACTTGCGTGCGGGGCAGCGCGACGCGGTCCGCCAGCCGGTCGAGCGGGGTGCAGAGCGGGCCGACCACGGTCACCACTTCCTCGGGCGCGTCCTGCATCCGGTGGGCGACGGCCACCGGATAGTTGCGCCGCACGACCGTGCCGAAATTGCCGGTCGCAGCGAGATGGTGGTGGAGGCCGCCGTCGACGACGACGAAAGTCTCCCCCTGGCTCTCCTTCCGGTCGATCACCCGCGCCAGATAGATTCCCGCTTCGCCGACCAGCCAGCGGCCGAGCTCGATCGCGTACTGGGTATCGAGCCGGTCCAGCTCGCCCGCCAGCGCCGCGCCGACCGCCTCGACGTCGAGCGGCAGGTCGCCGGGAAAATAGGGTATGCCGAAGCCGCCGCCGAGATTGACCAGCGGCGGCAGCGCGCCCGCTTCGTCCGCCAGCCGCGCGGCAAGGCCGATGGTTGCGGCCTGCGTCTCGATCACCGCCTCGGCCGAAAGCGCCTGCGAGCCGGCATAGATGTGGAAGCCGCGCCAGGCCGCGCCCGCCGCGATCAGCCGCCGGACGAGCGCGGGCACGCGTGCGGCGTCGATCCCGAAGGGCGAGGCGCGGCCGCCCATCTTCATGCCGGAGCCGCGCAGCTCGAAATCCGGGTTCACCCGCACCGCCAGCCGCGGCGTGGTGCCCAGCCGCTCGCCGATCGCCAGCGCGCGTTCTGCCTCGCCTTCGGACTCCAGGTTGAGCGTCACCCCCGCCCGGATCGCCGCGTCCAGCTCCGCGTCGCGCTTGCCGGGCCCGGCGAAGCTGACCGCCGCGGCGTCCATCGGCGCCAGCGCCTTGTCCATCTCCCCCGCCGAGGCGACGTCGATCCCATCGACTTGGGGCGCAATGGCGGCGATCAGCGAGGGCAAGGGATTGGCCTTGATCGCATAGTGCAGCGCGATCCGCTCCGGCATCGCGGCGCGGAAGCGGGCAATCCGCGCCTGCACCGCGCTGGCATCGTACAGATAGAGCGGCGTGCCTGCCGCCGCCCAGTCGCCGGCGCTGCGGCCGGCCACCTGCAGCATCGGCTGCCCGGCATAGTCGGCGGGGATGGGCCCGGTGGGCTTGGCGTTCATAGGATCTCCGTCTTCAGCCCGGACCGATCGAGCTTGCCATTGGCGTTGCGCGGCAGGCTTTCCCGCCAGACATAGCGCGCCGGTTGCTGGAAGCTGGGAAGCTCCCGCCGCAACCGCGCGCGCAGATCCTCTTCGCGGCTGCCGTCGCCGCGCGCGACGACCAGGATCGCCTGGCCGAGCCGCGGATCGGGAACCCCGAACGCCACCGCCTCGCTGGTCTCGCCGCCGGCGACCACCGCCTCCTCGATCTCGGTCGGGCTGATGCGGTTGCCGGAGGATTTGATCATCTCGTCGTCGCGGCCGACGAAGCGGAGCAGCCCGTCGGCATCCTCGGCCACGGTGTCGCCGGACCATACCGCCACACCCTGGTGCTCGGCGAAGCTCGGCGCCGGACGGAAGCGCAGCGCCGTGCGCTCCGGATCGCGCCAATAGCCCTTGGCCACCAGCGGCCCGGCATGGACGAGCTCGCCCTGCTGCGCGCGACGCCCCTCGGCATCGACGATCAGGATTTCGGCGAAGGGAATGGCGCGGCCGATCGATTCCGGGTGCGTGTCGACCAGCGACGGATCGAGATAGGTAGAACGAAATGCCTCGGTGAGGCCATACATCGCGTAGAGGTCGGCGGCGGGAAAGCGGCTGCGCAGCCCATGCACCAGCGGCCGCGTGAGCGCCCCGCCCGAGTTGGTCAGCCGTCGGAGCGATGCCGCGGTCTCCCCCGGCCATTCGCCCTCGAGCAGTTGCACCCACAGCGGCGGCACGCCTGCCAGGGTGGTGATGCCGAAGCGCGCCACCGCCTTCACCACGTCACGCGCCGTCAGATAGTCGAGCGGCACCACCCGCGCGCCTGCCGCCCAGGTCGAGAAAAGCTGGTTCTGGCCATAGTCGAAGCTCAGCGGCAGCACGCCCAGCACGCGATCCCCGGGCGCGATCTTGAGATACTGCGCGACGCTGATCGCCCCGAGCCAGAGATTGGCATGGCTGAGCATCACCCCCTTGGGCCGCCCGGTCGAGCCCGAGGTGTAGAGGATCGCCGCCAGCGCATCGGGATCGCCGCTAGCGGGCGGCAGCCGATCGGTGCCGACCAGCTCCTCTTCGGTGACGATCCGGCAGTCGGCGGGCACATCCTCCGGCTCCAGCGCCGCCAGCCGCGCCTTCTGCGTGACCAGCAGACGCGCGCCGCTATCCGCGAGGATGTGCGCGACCTGCGCGCGCTTGAGCGCCGGGTTGATCGGCACATGCACCAGGCCCGCACGCGGCCCGGCCAGCGGCAACAGGCAGGCGGTGCGCGTCTTCGGCAGCCAGCTCGCCACCCGCTCGCCGGCGGGCAGGCCATACGCGGCGAGCGCATGCGCCATGCCGCCCACCGCCGCCTCCAGTTCGGCATAGGTCAGCGAGCCGGCCTTGTCCTCCAAAGCAACGGCGTCGGGTGCGCCACGCAGCGGCAGCGCGTCTATAAGATGCGGGGCAGGATCGAGCGCGATCATGCACCACCCATAGTCTTGGCAGCGCCGCCGCCAAGCCTTACGGAAGCGCAAATTTCTTGCAGGGGAACCCCATTGCGGCCTGAAGCCATGCTCGACATCGAAACCACCGTCCGCGGCGTGCTGCGCGACGTGCTCGGGTTGAGCGACGAACGCGTTGCCGCGTTCGACGAGACCACGCCGCTGTTCGGCGCCCTGCCCGAGCTGGATTCGCTCGCAGTCGCCGGCGTGCTGACCGAGATCGAGGATCGCCTCGGCATCCTGATCGAGGATGACGAGGTGGACGGCGAGATGCTGGAGAGCTTCGGCACGCTCACCCGCTTTGCCGCACAAAAGGTATTGGGGTGATCGAACCCTATGACTGGGCAGGCGGCCGCGAAGCGATGGTACGCTTCGGTCCCGGCAGCGGCCCCGTCGTCATCGCGGCATTGCCGCTGTTCGAGGAGGCGAACCGGATGCGCGGCTTCGCCGCGACGATCCTGCGGTCGCTCGCCGAGAACCACGGCATCGCGGGGGTGCTGCCCGAGCTTCCCGGCACCGGCGAGAGCCTGATCCCGAGCGAACGCATCGCGATTTCCGATCTGCGCGCGGGCTTCGCCGCAGCGGCCCGCACCGCCGGGGGGCGCGCCTATTCGATGGCGCTGCGCAGCGGCGCGCTGCTCGATGGCAGCGTGGTGATCCGTCGCCGCTGGCACTTCGCGCCACAGCCCGGCGACGCGCTGCTGCGCGCACTGCGCCGCATCCACCGCACCGGCGACGCGCCCGGCTATGGCGGGCACCGCCTGCCCGATACGTTTCTGGACGAGCTGCCCGACTGCCATGTCGAGCCGGCGCGCACGCTGCGGCTGGAAGGCGACACCCGCCCGGCCGATCGCCTCGTCCCCGGCCGCGCGCTGTGGCGCGAGCCTACACCCGACAACGACCTCGTTCTCGCCACGCTGCTCGCCGACGATCTCGCCGCCTGGGTGCGCATGTGCGAAGCCTGATCGGCTTTCCCTGCCTGGGCGACATGCTGGTCGGTACGCTCGACAGCGCCTCGGGCGCTACCGGCCTGCTGATCGTGTCGAGTGGCAACGAGATCCGCAGCGGCCCGCATCGCAGCATGTCGCAGCTCGCCCACCGCATCGCGGCGGCCGGCTATCCGGTGTTTCGCTTCGATCGCCGCGGCGTCGGCGATTCGGCTGGGACCAACCGGGGCTTTCTGGAGAGCGCCGCGGACATCGCCGCTGCCGCGGGCATCTTCCGGCGCGAGGCGAAGCTGCGCCGCGTCGTCGCGTTCGGCAATGGCGACGGTGCGACAGCGCTCGCGCTGTTCCACGCGCAGGCGCGGATCGACGCGCTGCTGCTCGCCAATCCCCTGGTTGTCGGGCCGCCTCCCCCGCCCGAAGAGAAGGATGCAGCCGAGCCAGGTCGAGGCTGGATGCGCCAGATGATCGGACGCGTCGCGGTCCGGCGTCCAGGCATGCATCGCAGCCTCGGCAGCGAGCTCGCCGCGGCATTCACCGAGGCGGAAGTGCCGATGACCGTGCTGCTCGCCACCCGCGACAAGATCGCTTCGGACTTTGCCGAGTTCCTGCACAAGCCGGCCTACGCCGCCGCCGGCACCCGCGTCCGCCGCAAGCAGTTCGATACCGCCAGCCATGTCTTTGCCGGCACCGCCGACAAGGCCTGGCTCTACGAGCGGGTGATCGAGGCGCTCGCCGAGCAGCGAGCGCCCTGACCCTTCGTTACTCGGCCGCCTGGGCAACCGTCTCGAAATCGGCCGCCGCCAGGAAGCGCTCGGCGTCGAGCGCGGCCATGCAGCCGGTGCCCGCAGCGGTGATCGCCTGGCGGTAATGCTTGTCCATCACGTCGCCGCAGGCGAACACGCCGGGCACGCTGGTATTGGTCGTGCCCTTCTCGACCTGGATATAACCGTCGTCATCGAGCGCGATATGGCCGCGGAACAGCTCGGTTGCCGGGTGGTGGCCGATCGCGACGAAGCCGCCGTCGACTTCGAGCATCGACAGCTCCCCGGTGACGGTGTCCTTCAGCTCGATGGCGACCAGGCCCTCGGGCTGGCCGCCGCCGATGAAGCGGACGACTTCCTTGTTCCACGCCATGGTGATCCGCTCGTTGGCGAACAGGCGCTGCTGGAGGATCTTCTCGGCACGCAGCGAATCGCGGCGGTGGATCAGCGTCACGTCATGGCTGTGGTTGGTGAGGTAGAGCGCTTCCTCGACCGCGGTGTTGCCGCCACCGATCACCGCCACCTTCTTGCCGCGGAAGAAGAAGCCGTCGCAGGTCGCGCAGGCACTGACGCCCTTGCCCTTAAGCAGTTCTTCCGAATCGAGGCCGAGCCAGCGCGCCTGGGCACCGGTGGCGATCACCAGCGTGTCGCCGGTGTAGACGGTGCCGCCGTCGCCGACGAGGCGGAACGGGCGCTGGCTGACGTCGATCTCGACGATCGTGTCCCACATCATCTGGGCGCCGACATGCTCGGCCTGGGCTTGCATCTCCTGCATCAGCCAAGGACCCTGGATGACTTCGCGAAAGCCGGGATAATTCTCGACATCGGTGGTGGTCATCAGCTGACCACCGGGCTGGATGCCCTGGACGACGATGGGGGCGAGGCCGGCGCGCGCGCCATAGATGGCAGCCGAAAGGCCGGCGGGGCCCGAGCCCAGGATCAACATGCGGGTAGAATGGGTGGCGGTCATGCTCTGCTTTCCGACGAATCTTCGACGCCGCTTCTAGAGACAGGGCATCGTCGGAAGCAACATGGCGTCGCGCGACATATCTGCAACGCCGTGCCGCAGCGGAAAAGCTGTCACGGCACCAAGGCGAAGTTGCTGCCGCTCAGCGAAGGATCCACACCGCGACGCTCGCCCAGAACAGCACGCTGCCCATGGCCATGATCAACAGGCTGCCCGATGCGGCGGGATCGACACCCCGGCCTTCGACCTGTTCCGGCGGCAATTCATGCAATGCACGCATTATACTGCGACTCCGTTCAAGCGACCCTCTTCCTGTTCTTGCTTATAGACGATCCGGAATCGCGCGCCGTTCCGGTATTATGCCTAATTTGTTACAGCGACCGGCGGATACAAGTCCAGCGCCGGAATCGCGCTGGGCGCCTCTTCGGGCCGAACGAATCCCACGACCTTGTCGTCGGCCGTTCCCGCGCTCAGCACCAACGTCCGTGGAGGCAACGCCGCCCCCTCGGCGAAGGAGTGGAAGACGAGCAGCCGCGTTCGTGTCGCCCGCTCCCCGTTTTCAAGCACCAGGGCCAGCCGATCCGAGGCCAGCCGTACCAGCATGCCAGGCGGATAGAGGTTGATGCTGCGCATGAACTGGAACAGCAATTCGCGATCGAAATGCCCGTCCCAGCTCCACATCGCGCCGAGTGCCTGCGCTGGGAGCCATGCGCGCTTGTAGGCGCGGTGCGACGTCAGCGCGTCATAGACGTCGCAGATCGCCCCCATCCGCGCCGGCAGGCTGATGTCGTCGGCCTTCAGCCCGTGCGGATAGCCATTGCCGTCCCAGCGCTCGTGATGGTGGAGGCACACCTCCACCGCCAGCGCCGGCATGGCGCCGTCTTCTCGCAGCAGCGCCACGCCCTCCTCGGGATGGGTGCGTACCAGCGCGAATTCCTCCGCCGACAGGCGGCCGGGCTTGTCGAGCACCGCATCGGGGATCGCCACCTTGCCGACATCGTGGAGCAGCCCGGCAAGCCCGAGCGTGCGCACGGCCTCCTCGTCCATCGCGAGATGCCGCGCCAGGTTGACCATCAGCGTGCAGACAGCGACCGAATGAAGATAGGTATATTGGTGCTTGCTCTTGAGCTGGAGCACCCGAAGCAGCGCCGAGGCGTTGCGATCGAGCTGGCCGGCGATGTCGTCGACCAGCGCGGCGACCTTCTCATGCGCGACCGCCCGTCCCAGCCGAACGTCATCGAACGTGCCGCGCACGGTATCGAGCGCCCCCGCGACCAGCGCAGCGGCCTCTGCCTGATCGGCAGAGAAACGGGCGGCAGGAGATTCTGGCAGCGGTCGCTTCGCGCGGGCCGCGGACCACGTCGCGGGCGCATCGGCTTCGTTTCCGTCGCGAACCGCTATGGCCGGCGTATCGCCATCCGACGCCGTCGCCTGCGACCGCGCGACATCGATGATCACACCGCCACGGAACGCACGAAGCTTCTGCAGGTCCTCCGTCTCGGTGAGCAGGAAGCGCGTTCGCCAGAAGGGATGCTCCCACCACGAGCCCTCGAAACCGTGGATGAACATCCCCAGCCGCACCTCGGCCGCGGGCACCGTCCTCAGCGCCGCCATCGCGAACCCCCTAGCCTATCCGATTCGGGCGCCCCGCAAGAGCGCCTCTCCCCTGACACATCACCACGCCTCCCGAAGACTTATGGTTTCTCGCACGCTAAACCGCGCGACCTAATCGACAATGTGCAGATATCGTTAGCCGGGTGCTAACGGGCCATGGCGACGCCGTGGGCCGCTGCGCCCATACATGCACCTCCTTGCACCTTGCGAGGAAAGAACCGTCCCACCTGAGCGCAGCCATGCGAGAACCGCTCCTGCAGGAAATACGCCCTCAGAGAAGCCCAAGAATCAGCCAGGCGGCACAACGATCCAAAGCAATACCAATCATAGCAACCAACCAAGCACAACTATTCCGTGCTTACACCTGCGGACAGCCCCATTTCACACCACTATAGCGTCCATTTACTTTTTATCTTTCGCCACCGACGAGGCGAATCCGGCGCCGAAGTGGGAAGAAAAATTACCAGCAGAACCTTCGATAAACACCCGCTACACAAGCGATATTTTTAAACCCTCCTTAACTTCGCCGATGATAGCGCGCGCCCCGCAGCATCAGGCCCGGCCTGCCTCGAAACGACGAAAAGTCGTCGCTGCGCTAAGAGGGAAGAGCTTCAATGATTTTGATGGATTCCGCGCGTCTTCTGAACCTGCGGTATGGCATTTCGACCGCCGCGCTGCTGACCGCGATCGCCGCACCCGCACACGCGCAAACTGCGGCGCCCGTGCAGGTGGCAGACGCTGCCGCCAGCGCGGTTGAAGCGACGCAAGACCCCGCCACGCCCGATGCGCAGGATCAGGCCGCACCGGCCGATCAGGCGCCCATCGTCGTCACCGGCACGCTGTTCCGCGATTCGAACGCCAGCTCGATCTCGCCGGTAACCGTGCTGAGCGCGGCGACGCTGCAGCGCGCGAACATCACGACGGCGCAGGATGCGATCCGCTCGGTCTCGGCCGACAGCGCCGGCTCGATCTCGACCGGCTTCAAGAACGGCTTCTCGGCCGGCGGTGCCGCGGTGTCGCTGCGCGGTCTCGGCGTTTCGTCGACCGTAGTGCTGATCGACGGTCTCCGCTCGGCGAACTTCCCGCTCAACGACGACGGTCACAATTCCTATGTCGACCTGAATTCGATCCCGTTCAGCGTCGTCGACCGCATCGAAGTGCTGAAGGACGGCGCCTCCTCCACCTATGGCGCCGACGCCATCGGCGGCGTGGTCAACCTGATCAGCAAGAAGCAGTTCAAGGGCCTCGAAGGCTCGGTGCAGGCCGGCACCACCGAAAAGGGCGACGGCTCGCGCTATCGTGCGACGCTGACCGCCGGCGTGGGCGACTATCGCGAGAAGGGCTGGAACTTCTACATCAACGGTGAATACACCTATGACGGGTTCATCACCAACCACTCGCGCGGCTATCCGTTCAACACCAACGACCTGCGGCCGAGCGGCCTGACCGACCGCAACCGCAACGACGACTCGCTGACGACGTCGAACCCGCAGGCGGTCGTGACCCGCGTCTCGCAGACCGACCTCAACAATCCGCTGTCCGGCCAGGTCGGCGATCCCACCACCCGGTACCAGCTGCTCAACCCCAACGCCTGCCCCTTCGGCACCTTCACGGTGAACACCAAGGAAGCAAGCGGCACCGGCTGCGCGCACAACCTGGCGGACGAATATTCGATCATCCAGCCGAAGCAGCAGCGCTATTCGACCACCGGCCGCCTCAGCGTGCGGCTCGCGGATAACTGGGAAGCGTTCGCCACCGGCAGCTACTCGCATTCCGAAGTCACGATCACCGGCGCGCCCTCGAACATCCGCGCGATCCAGCCCTTCGGCGGCTCCCCGGCAGTCGCATCGAGCAATCCGGGTATCGTGCTGCCGGTCTATATCTGTGCGTCGGGCGTCAACTGCGCCAGCGCGGCGGATCGCAAGCTGAATCCGAACAACCCCTATGCCGCCGCCTATGCCGGCAACCCTGCCGATGGCGCCGCGCGCGTCTATTACCTGTTCGGCGACATCCCTGCCGGCAGCTTCCGCTATGTCGATGTGTTCCGCACCTCGGCCGGCATCTCGGGCGACTTGGGCAACGGGTTCAAGTTCCGCCTGAACGGTGTGTATGCGCGGGACAACTTCAGCGTCACCCAGCGCGGCTTCATCAACATTCAGGGGCTGCTGAACGCGATCAACACCGGCGCCTACAACTTCGTCAATCCGGAACAGAACACGGCGGCCGTGCGCAACCAGGTCTCGCCGGATCGCACTACGCCGTCCTATTCGACGGTGGCGACGATCGGTGGCTCGCTGCTCAAGTCGCTGCTGCCGCTGGCCGGCGGCGATCTCAACGTGGGCGGCGGCTTCCAGATCCGTCGCGAGACGCTGATGAACCGCAACCAAAATGCGGACTTGGCCTATTACGGGCTGAACACCTCTTCGGCACAGGGCCGGCAGACGGTGACGGCAGGCTTCTTCGAAATCGACGCGCCGTTCACGCGGACCTTCGATCTCAACGTGTCGGGCCGCTACGACCATTATTCGCAGGGCTATAGCCACTTCTCGCCCAAGGTGGGCGCGAAGTTCAGCCCGATCGAGCAGGTCTCGTTCCGCGCAACCTACTCGCAGGGTTTCCGCGCACCGACCTTCGCGGAATATAACCCCGCCAGCAGCTACGCCGGCTTCACGACCTTCGCGCCGCCGGCGAGCTTCGTCGCCGCGCACCCGAACAATGCTGCCTATTCGGGCAGCTACAGCATTGGCGCAGCCTCCACGGGCAATCCGGACATCCTGCCGGAAGTCTCGCGCAGCGTCACGGTCGGCACGATGCTCAAGCCGACGCGCTGGCTCAACATGACGGTCGACTATTACAATATCCGCAAGTCGAACCTCATCGTCAGCGGGCCGCTGCAGGCGAAGGCAATCGACGCCTATTACGCCCAGACCACTGCCGCCGCCGGCTGCGCCGCCGTCGCAGCGGTCGGACAGGGCTACAAGTGCAACGTCGTCGACGGCGTCGACCCGGTAAACCCGACCGCCCTGCCCCGGCTGCTGGTGCTCGACGTGCCCTACGTGAACGCCAACTATCAGGTGAGCTCGGGTATCGACATGCAGGCTACCGTCGACCTGCGGCTCGCGGACAGCGTCCGCCTGATCAGCCGCATCGACGCCACCCGGGTGCTTCGCCTCGATCTCGTCACTCCCGAGGGCGTGATGCAGAAATATGCGGGTACGCTCGGGCCGTACAACCTCTCGTCGGGCGGCGGTACCCCGCGCATCCGCGGCAACTGGCAGAACGCGGTCGAGTTCGGCAAGTTTTCGCTCACTGCGACGACCTATTATGTGGGTCGCATCAAGCAGGTGGCTGCCGACACCATCAAGGCGGTCAACGGGACGATCGACCTGTCCTGCGCCAACAACAAGGCGCCGATCGTGCAGGGTGGCGACAAGAACTACCAGTGCTACATCCGCCCGTTCATCTACGCGGATCTCAATGCCGCGGTACAGGTGAATGACCAGTTCCGCTTCTTCCTCAACGTGCAGAACTTCACCAACGCCCGCGCGCCGTTGGCGGCAGGTGCCTATGCCAGCAACCCGAACTACCTGAACGCCTGGCATTATGCAGGGCTGGTCGGCCGCAGCTTCAGCGCCGGCGCGAACTTCAACTTCTGATACCAGGCCGCTGAACACCGCGCATCGGGACGGCATTCGCCGCTCCCGATGCGTCGTTCAGCCATTGTCTCGGCATCAACGCATCCGGCGCCGACCGGCGTAGAGGGCGTTCGAAATTGGACAATGCGGAGTCGCTGGACGTGCCGGCGGCACTATTTGAACTGTCGACGCAGCATCAGCGGGACGAAAACGTCAGCGGGACATCGTGAAAGGAATCGGGAAACCGAGTAGCGCCGATCCGCTGCCTGCGCCCCCTTGTTCAAGACCGATCGAGCGCCGCGATCCGCGCCGCGCCGATACTTCCGTTCACTTCTTGAAGAGGCCGCCGATCTGATTCCCCGGCGGCAGCGCAGGCTGCTCGCTGTTGATGTAATAGGCGGGCGCGACATTGCCTTGGACGGTGGCTGGCGCCTCTACCCGGATCCAGGGCGTGAAGTTCGGCCCGGCGATCACCTGATTGTACCGAATGACGACATTCCTGGGGGCGCTGTACAGGGCGATCGCGTGCCACATGGTCATGTAGAACCGGTTGTTGCTGATCTCGATATTCTCATAGCCGCGAACGCGGTCCTCGTCCCCGAAGAACACGCCCTGCGGCTCGTGGCCCGGGCTGCCGATGATCTGGTTCCGCAGGATCCGGACATTCTTGCAGCCGGACGTCTCGCGCGTCGTCCAGCACTGCACGCCGTCGGGGTGGATCGTTGGATTGGTGCGGAAATCGTGGAGCGTATTCGCAATGATCGAGACGCCGTTCGATCCGGGAATCTCGATCGCATCCGAGCCGATGAAGCCGATATCGTTGTTCTGGATCAGGACGTTGCCGCTACGTCCTGTCTTGATGCCCGCATTGATCTCGCGGAACCGCGAGTTGGTGACGCGAAATCCCTCGACGTTCTGCGCCACCACGCCGTTGACGTCGTTGACGACCTTCCCGTCGATCACGCCATGTACGTAGAGATCGTCCAGCGTGATGTTGAATCCATTGTTGACGCGAATCATCGCCTGCATATTCCCCTCGCCGCGCGCGGGTGCGTAGGAAACCTCGAGCCCCGACAGCGTCAGGTTTCGCGCATTGTTGATCGTCAGGCGGCTGAAGAACGCTCGATGGCTGGGGTTGGCGCTGCGAATCCTGACCGAGGAAGCATAGTGGGCGCCATTCAGCGTCACCACGCCATAATGCCCGGGCTGCAACAGGATGACGTCGCCCCCTCGCGCCGTCTTCACCGCCGACTGCAATTGGGCGGGTGTCGCAACGGTGATGGCGGCAGCGATGAGCAGGAGCATGGGGTCCTCCGTGATGAGACGAGAAGGTCGAAGCGATTCGGGTCCGCCGCCTTCGGATCCCACTCGATATGGCCATCGGGGGGCGGTGTCGCGGCTCCCGCTACCGCGCTGCGGCGAAGCGTTGCTTTCGTCGCGCGCATCGAGCGGACCTCCCACGAAAGGCGCGTTTTCCGGCAATCTAGCCGCACGCGAGGATGGCAAATCCGGATCACGCGGTTGAACGTCGCGCCCTTCGATGCTGCGGTCGCGAAATCCCGAACGACCGCGACGGGCACCTCGAAATAGCGACCGCGCGGGCAAGTGCACCAAACGCAACTCCCTTCCCGGGCGTTGCGCTTGCGACTCGCCGGTGCCGCTGCGATGCTGGGGCGATGGAAAATTTGGACGCTTTCATCGCCGGCCTGCCCAAGGCCGAACTCCATCTCCACATCGAAGGCAGTCTCGAGCCCGAGCAGATGTTCGAATTTGCCCGGCGCAACGGCGTGGCGATCCCCTATGACAGCGTCGAGGCGGTGCGCGCCGCCTATCGGTTCTCGAACCTCCAGGACTTTCTCGACATCTATTATGCCGGCGCCGACGTGCTGCGCACCGAGGCCGATTTCCGCGACCTCGCGCTCGCCTATTTCGAGCGCTCCGCCGCCGACGGCGTCCGCCATGCCGAGATCTTCTTCGATCCGCAGACCCACACGCATCGCGGCATCGCGATGGCCACGGTGGTCAAGGGGCTGCTTGCGGGCATGGCCGAAGCCGAGACGCGCTTCGGCATCACCTCGCAGCTGATCCTCTGCTTCCTGCGCCATCTCGACGAGGAAGACGCCTTCAAGACGCTGGCCGAGGCCGAGCCCTGGCTCGATCGCATCGCCGGCGTGGGGCTGGATTCGTCCGAGCTCGGCCATCCGCCGTCGAAGTTCGCCCGCGTGTTCGCCGCCGCCGCCGAAAAGGGCCTCAAGCGCGTCGCCCATGCCGGCGAGGAAGGCCCGGCGGCCTATGTCCATGAAGCGCTCGACCTGCTGCAGGTCGACCGGCTCGACCATGGCAATCGCAGCCTCGACGACCCCGCGCTGGTCACCCGGCTGGCGCGGTCGGGCATGACGCTCACCGTCTGCCCGCTGTCCAACGTCAAGCTGTGCAACGTCGAGACGATCGACGCGCATCCGATCGACCGGATGCTCGAACTCGGCCTGCGCGCCACGGTGAACTCGGACGACCCCGCCTATTTCGGCGGCTATGTCGGCGAGAATTATCGCGCCGTCGCTTATGGCCGCGGCCTCACCAAGCAGCAGCTGGCCACGCTTGCGCGCAACAGCTTCCTGGGCTCGTTCCTGCCCGACGAGGCCGTGGCGACGCACCTTGCGGCGATCGACGCCTGGGTGGCGGAGGCGGCGTGATGGGCGACATCGTCTTCACCCATTTCACCCATGACCAGCTCGTCGCCGGCGTCCACACGATTGCGGGCGCAGTGGCGGACTGGTCCCCCACCCTGCTGGTCGGCGTCGGCCGCGGGGGGCTGACGCCTGCAGTGTATCTGTCGCACCGCATCGCGCTGCCGCTCGTCTCGATCGACTATTCGACCGGCATCGCCCAGTTCGCCGAGGAGCTCGTCGCGGTGCTCGCCAAGCAAACCCGCGACGGCGAGCGGCTGCTGTTCGTCGAGGACATCAACGACAGCGGCAAGACCATCGGCGCGTTGCGCGCGGCGCTCGCGGCCGAGGGGGCGGTTGCCGAGCAGGTGCGCTTCGCCGTGCTGCTCGACAATGTCCGTTCGTCACAGCGAGTGGAATATGGCGCCGAGACGATCGACCGCGCGGTGCAGAAGGACTGGTTCGTCTTCCCTTGGGAAGCGATGGCGCCGCAGACCAGCCTCGATGCCGATGCGCGCGAGGTACCCGATCGGCTGGCTTGACAGCCGCCGTTCAGCAACCGTCAATCGCGCGCATGCCACGCCTCATCGCGTGAACGCGCGGGAGAGTTTCGCCGGCTCGCGCGTTCGAGGGGCATTCGGCGACGTTTACTGTTTGGAAGTGTCGGAGGAACAATGCCAATTTCATCACAGAAGGGCCGGCGGCTGGCAGCACTCGGCCTGATGGTCGCGGGCAGCCTCTCGCTCGCATCGTGCATGACCGCCACGCCGTACCAGCCCGCTTCGGCGAGCGGCTCGGTGCGCAACGGCTATTCGGACGAGCAGATCGAGGACAATCGGTTTCGGGTGAGCTTTTCCGGCAACAGCCTGACCTCGCGCGAGACGGTGGAGCGCTATCTGCTTTACCGCGCGGCCGAGCTGACGCTGCAGAACGGCTATGACTATTTCCTGCTCGCCAACCGCGACACGGAAAAGAAGACGCAGACCTATGCGACGCCGGGTGTCGGCGGTGCGGGCTTTGGTGGTCCCTGGGGCTATTGGAACCCGTACTGGCGCTATTACAGCCCCCGTTGGGGCTGGCGCAGCTGGGATCCCTTCTGGGGCGATCCCTTCTTTGACCGGAGCGTCGATATCCGCACCGTCGACCGCTACGAGGCGATGGCCGAGATCGTGATGGGCAAGGGCCCCAAGCCCGCCGACAACATCCGCGCCTTCGATGCGCGCGAGGTGAAGGAACGGCTGGGCCCGAAGATTCAGATGCCGCAGACCCGCTGATCGCGGGCAGCGGAGAAACAGAAAGGGCGGCGCCGCTACCACCGGCGCCGCCCTTTTCTTTTGTTCTGCCGCTCCTCCCCCTTGAGGGGGAGGATAGCGTAGCTTGGCGCGGTAGCGCCTAGCGAAGCTTGGAGAGGGTGAGCGGCTGCGAAGCCGCCGCGCGAGGCAGCGCCTCGCAATGCCCCTCTCCCTCCCACCGCCTTCGGCGGCGGGCCCCACCCTCTCCCCGGTGGGGAGAGGGCTTAACAAACAGCCCTTACGCCACCTGGCCGTGGCAGTGCTTGTACTTTAGCCCCGAACCGCACGGGCACGGCGCGTTGCGGCTGACCACGCCCTCCCACTGCGACGGATCGGTGCCATAGTCGTCGCCCGCCGGCTGCGGGATGCCGAGCGGTGGCAGGCGGGTGGTGACCAGCCCGGCCGAGCCGCCGTCCCAGTCATTGGTGTTGTCCATGCCGGTCAGCGGATCGATGTGGGTGGTCAGGAACGCCGGCAGCTCGGGCAGTTCGGGCGGGGGCGCCATGCGGAACTGGGCGAAGGCCATGGTGCGCGTCACGTCCTCGCGGATCGTGTCGAGCATACGCTGGAACATCGAGAACGCCTCATGCTTGTATTCGTTGATCGGCGTCTTCTGCGCATAGGCGCGCAGGTGGACGACCTGGCGCAGCGCGTCGAGCATCGCGAGATGCTCCTTCCAGTGATGGTCGAGATTCTGGAGCAGGATCGACTTCTCGATCGAGGTCCAGGTCTCCGGCTCGAGATCCGACGCCTTCTCGGCGATCGCGGCGTCTGCGGCCGCGCGGATGCGCTCCTCCAGCATCTCCGGATCGATCGCTTCCTCGTCCTTCACCCAGTCGTCGATCGGCAGGTCGAGGTTGAGCGTGTCGGCAAGGCGCTCCTTCAGCCCGGCGACGTTCCACTGCTCGGGATAGCTGTTCGGCGGGCACGCCTCGCCGACGATCGCGTTCACCGTCTCGTGGCGCATGTCTTCGACGACCTGGCCGACCGTGTCGGCATCCATGATGTCGGCGCGCTGCTCGTAGATCACCTTGCGCTGATCGTTCATCACGTCGTCATATTCGACGACCTGCTTGCGCACGTCATAGTTGCGCGCCTCGACCTTGCGCTGCGCGGTCTCGATCGCCTTGCTCAGCCAGCGCGACGGCGGCATCGCCTCGCCGTCCTCCAGGCTGGAGCGCATCATCCGCGAGAACAGGGTGTTCGAGCCGAAGATGCGCAGCAGGTCGTCGTCCAGGCTGAGGTAGAAGCGGCTGAGGCCCGGATCGCCCTGGCGGCCCGAGCGGCCGCGCAGCTGGTTGTCGATGCGGCGGCTTTCGTGGCGCTCGGTGCCAAGCACGAACAGCCCGCCGGCGGCCTTGACCTGCTCTTTCTCGGCGGCGACTTCGGCCTTGATCCGCTCGATCGCGGCGTCGCGCTCGGGGCCCTCGGGCATGTCGCGCAGCTCGTCGGCGACGCGGAACTCGACATTGCCGCCCAGCTGGATGTCGGTGCCGCGGCCCGCCATGTTGGTCGAGACGGTGACCATGCCGAGGCGGCCCGCCTGCGCCACGATATGCGCCTCGCTCTCGTGAAAGCGCGCGTTGAGCACCTCGTGCTTCACGCCCTCGCGGTGGAGGAATTCGGACAGCAGCTCCGACTTCTCGATCGAGACGGTGCCGACCAGCACCGGCTGGCCGCGCTCGGCATGCTGCTTGATCGTCTTGGCTATCCCGGCGAACTTGTCCTCGGTCGACTTGTAGAACACGTCCTCCTCGTCGACGCGCTGCACCGGCAGGTTGGTCGGGATGGTGACGACGTTCATCTTGTAGATGTCATAGAACTCGGCCGCTTCGGTGGACGCGGTGCCGGTCATGCCGCCCAGCTTCGGGTACATGCGGAAATAGTTCTGGAAGGTGATCGAGGCGAGCGTCTGGTTCTCGGGCTCGATGTTGACGCCTTCCTTGGCTTCCACCGCCTGGTGCAGGCCGTCCGACCAGCGCCGGCCGTCCATCATGCGACCGGTGAACTCGTCGATGATGACGATCTTGCCGTCCTTGACGATGTAATCGGTGTCGCGCTTGAACATCACGTTCGCGCGCAGCGCCTGGTTCAGGTGGTGCACCACCTGGGTGTTCTCGAAGTCGTAGAGATTGGCGCCGACCAGCACACCGGCATCCTCGAGCAGCCGCTCGACCGTCTCGGTGCCTTCCTCGGTGAGCACGATCGTGCGCTGCTTCTCGTCCTTCTCATAGGTCGAGGGATCGAGCTGCTTCACCACCGCATCGACCTTCATGTAGAGCTCGGAGCGGTCGTCGGTCGGGCCGGAGATGATCAGCGGGGTGCGCGCCTCGTCGATCAGGATCGAGTCGACCTCGTCGACGATCGCATAGGCGAACGGACGCTGCACCATGCTCGCGCGATCATATTTCATGTTGTCGCGCAGATAGTCGAAGCCGAACTCGTTGTTCGTGCCGTAGGTGATGTCCGCGGCATAGGCGTCGCGGCGCTGCTGGTCGGTCAGGTTGGGCACGATCACGCCGGTGGTGAGGCCGAGGAAGCCGTACACCTGCGCCATCCACTCCGCGTCGCGGCGGGCGAGATAGTCGTTGACGGTGATGACGTGGACGCCGTCGCCCGGCAGCGCGTTGAGATAGGTGGCGAGCGTCGCCACCAGCGTCTTGCCCTCGCCGGTGCGCATCTCGGCGATCTCGCCGCGGTGGAGCACGATGCCGCCGATCATCTGCACGTCATAGTGGCGCTGGCCGATCACGCGCCGCGCCGCCTCGCGTACCGTGGCGAAGGCCTCGGGCAGCAGGTCGTCGAGCTTGGCGCCATTGGCCAGCTGCTCGCGGAACCGAATCGTCTGCTGGGCCAGCGTGTCGTCGTTCATCGCCTGGAGCGCGGGCTCGAAGCTGGCGATCTTCTGGACGATCGGGTTGAGCGACTTGACGTAGCGATCGTTGGACGAACCGAAAAGCGACTTGGCAATACCGCCGAACATGCGAATTCCTGACCTGTTTGGATGGGATGCGCGACGGCTCCCGGACGAAGCGGAGCCATCACGGGCGCACCGCGCGCGGGCGCGGCGACGAAAGGAAGCAGGGCCCGAACGCGCGGGCCGGAAAGGCTATTCGCGCCGCTGCTCGAAGGCGAGGCGAAGCGCAGGCCGCGGCGCGACGGCCAGATGGAACACCGGGATCGTGACGACCCGCACTAGCGTGGGCAGCGCCGCCGCAGCCGCCACGATGTGGCGCGACGGGGCAACCGCCGCCTGCGCTGCTTCGGCCACGCGCACCACCGCCACGCCCTGGATCGGACGCAGGCCACGCTCGCCCGACACGCCGGTCAGGCTCGCGAAAAGCGCAGTGAGGAGCAGCAGCAGTTCCAAGCGAACCCCTGTGATACACGGTGGTGATGTCGCAACCGACGGGCGGCAACGCACGACACATAGGGATCGTCGCACGGTTCGTCTAATCAAAAGCTAGGGCTTGGCCGGCGCTTCGGTGCGGAATGAGACGATGTAAGTCTGGGTACTCGCCATTTTTCTCGCCGCTTTTGCCGCTGGATCGGCAGCGATTGCCTCGAGCTGCCGAAAGGCGGCGCGATCGGCTGCCCCGCTGCCACTCGTTTCTATGATGCGGCAATTCGTTGTGACCGGATCCTCTCCAACAATGATTTCCGCTCGGACGGGCCCACGATAGTCGGCCGGCAATGCTGCGACTGTGAGATCGAGGATGTCTGGACTAGTCGGTTGCACATTACCTGAGCCACCAGCGCCCGAATTCCACAATACAACCCCCGAGAAATCCGCCGTTATCGGTTTGCCATCTGCATCCCGCGCCGGTGAAAATCGGGCCCTCTGCAACATAAGGACACACGCCTCTCGGTCGAGTTCTTCATGGCTGGAAGATCGTAAAATGCTACATTTTACGGGAAACCCCTTTGGGTCGACCTCCAGACTGTAGCGAAGCAGACCCGCTCGCCGCTCCACAGCTGCGCTTTTTGGATAATCGTCATCATTTATCCAAGTATGAGGCGGGCTCAGGGGCTTAGGCCTGGGCCTTAGGTTTTCCGCCTGCGCGACCTGCGCCGCCAGCAGCGCCATCACCAAAAACATTGATCTTTCTCCCCCCATGCACGAAGCACGCGCGCATCCTAATCACAGGCGGTTTCATGTCCACCAGCACCTCCCCGCTCGCGCAGCCCTTCCCCGCTCTGCCCGCGATCCCCGGCGTCAGCCTGCGCGTTGCCCGCGCGCGGTACAAGAACTGGGATCGCTGCGATCTCACCTTCGTCACCCTCGACGAAGGCACCAGCGTCGCCGGCGTGCTGACCAGCAGCAAATGCCCCTCCCCCGAGGTGGAGTGGTGCCGCAAGGCGCTGGTTCTCGGCAAGGCGCGTGCGCTGGTGGTGAATGCCGGTAACTCCAACGCCTTCACCGGCAATCGTGGCCGCGCGGCGGTGGAGGCGATCGCCGCCCGCACCGCCCAGCATCTCGGCTGCGATCCATCCGACGTGTTCGTCGCCTCCACCGGCGTGATCGGCGTGCCGCTGCCGATCGAGAAGGCCGAGGCCGGGCTCGATGCCGCCTACACGGCCGAACCCTGCGCCTGGGAAGACGCCGCCGCGACGATCATGACCACCGACACCTTCGCCAAGGGCGCGGTGACCACCGCGGTGGTCGACGGTCGCACGGTGACGCTCGCCGGCATCATCAAGGGGTCGGGCATGATCGCGCCGGACATGGCGACGATGCTCGGCTTCATCTTTACCGATGCGGCGGTGGACCCGGTGTTCCTCCAGCGCGCGCTCAGCGAGGCCAATGGCGCGACCTTCTCGTGCATCACCGTGGACGGCGACACTTCCACCAGCGACACCGTGCTCGCCTTCGCGACCGGCAAGGCCGGCAATGCGCCGCTGACCAGCGAAGAGGATGCCGGCGCCGACGCCTTCCGCGCCGCGCTCGCCGATCTCTGCCGCCAGCTCGCCCTGCTCGTCGTCCGCGACGGCGAAGGCGCGCAGAAGCTGATCGAAATCACCGTCGAGGGCGCCGAGAGCGACCGCAGCGCGCACCGCATCGCCATGTCGATCGCCAACTCGCCGCTGGTCAAGACCGCGATCGCCGGCGAGGACGCCAATTGGGGCCGCGTGGTGATGGCGGTGGGCAAGGCCGGTGAGCCCGCCGAGCGCGACAAGCTCGCCATCCGCTTCGGCACCACCCAGGTGGCCCGCGACGGTCTGGCGGTAGACGGCTATGACGAGGCGCCGGTCGCCGCGCATCTCAAGGGCCAGGAAATCGAAATCGGCGTCGATCTGGGTCTCGGTGAGGGCCGCGCCACGGTTTGGACCTGCGACCTCACCCATGGCTATATCTCGATCAACGCCGATTACCGGAGCTGAGCCGCTTGCATCCCCATCATGACGCGGTCTCCGCGCTGATCCGCCGCGTCGCCGAGACGGTCGTCCTCCCGCGCTTCCGCAACCTCGCCGCGCACGAGGTGCTGGAGAAAACGCCGGGCGAACTGGTCACCATCGCCGATCGCGAGGCCGAAGAGCGGCTGACCGAGGGCTTGGCCGCGATCGCCCCCGATGCAGTGATCATCGGCGAGGAAGCCTGTGCCGCGAACCCGGCGCTCGTCGACCAGGCGATGGCGGCGCGCGCCTGGGTCATCGATCCGATCGACGGCACCGGCAATTTCGCCGCGGGCGAGCCGCCCTTCGGCATCATGATCGCGCTGATCGAAGCGGGCGTCATTCAGGCGGGCTGGATCTACGATCCGGTCGCCGAACGGATGTGTCATGCGGCGCTGGGCGGCGGCGCGTTCGTCAATGGCACGCAGGTCCAAGCCCGACAGAGCGACGGCCCGCGCCCTCATGCCGCGGTGTCGAAGGTCGCCCAGTCCGAGGCCGAGCATGCCGAGCGGATGCGCCGGTTCGAGCAGGATTTCGAGCTTTGGGCGATGCCGCGCTGCGCGGCGGAGAACTACCCCCGGTTGGCGCTGGGGCAGAACGACGTCGCGGTGTTCCGGCGCACGCTGATCTGGGATCATGCCCCCGGGGTCGTCTTCCTCGGGGAGGCGGGCGGCTATGTCGCCCATTGGAACGGTACGCCCTATCGCGTCGACGGCAAGGGTGTGGGGCTGATCGCGGCCTCGACACCCGAACTGGGCCGCCGCGCTACCGAATTGCTGTTCGGCTGAAAAACGCTCCTCCCCTCTCGCGGACGGGAGGGGAGAACGCGTGACGCGATCAGATCTCGCGTTCGATCCACTGCTTGATCGCACTCTTCGGCAGCGCGCCGACCTGGGTGGCGGCCTGCTGGCCGTTCTTGAACAGGATCATCGTCGGGATGCCGCGCACGCCGTACTTGGTCGGTGCATCGGGATTGTCGTCGATGTTGATCTTCACGATCTGCACCTGGTCCGCCAGCTCCTCGGCGAGTTCTTCGAGCGCCGGGGCGATCATGCGGCACGGGCCGCACCATTCGGCCCAGAAATCGACGAGGACGGGCTTGTCCGCCTGCAGCACGTCGGTTTCGAAATTGGCGTCGGTCGTCGCCACAGTGGCCATGTCGGTATCTCCTGAACTTCGTGTTGGTCGGCTATCTATGGTCGCCGGGCCCGTTGCTCAAGCGCAGAGCCCCAAGCTTTGCTCCTACCCCGCGTAGCCCGGCTTGTGCTCGTCGAGAAGGGCCTCGGGCAATGCATAGAGCACCGGACCGGCGGAATAGAGCAAAGCCGCCTCCACGGCGCGCTCGGGGAAGATCACCCGCAGCGCCGCGACATAGGCCGCCATCTGGCGGAGGTGATAGGGCGGCACGTCGGCGAGCGACGCCGGCGCACGGCGACCGGTCTTGAAGTCGACCACCCGTACCCGCTCGGGCGTCACCACCAGCCGGTCGACCGTGCCCGAGACGACCACGCCGTCCGCCACGACCGCGGCGATCGGCGCCTCGCCCAGCGCATCGGGCCCGAACAGCTCGGCGAAGCGCGGATCTTCGGTGACCGCCAGGGCCGCATCGATCAGCGCGGCACGCTCGGCCGCATCGGCGAGCCCCCCTGCCCCCGCCAGCCAGCGATCGGCCGCCGACCGCCGCGCCTCCGGAGCGACGCCGGGCAGCCGCTCGAACAGCGCGTGGAGCAGCCGCCCGCGCTCCGCGGCCGCACGCATCGCGGGACCCGGCGGCGGATCGGCCACGCGGTCTTCGCCCAGCGACGACGGCGCCAGCGGCCGCGGCGGCCGGGCTTCCTCCGGCGCACGCGTGTGGAGCCAGTCGGGCAGGACCGGCGCGGGCGCAACTGTCATGACCGCCGGCGCTGCGACCGGCCGCACGGGCGCCTGCGGGACCACGCCGTGGAACTCCCGCACCCCGGCTTCGTCCATCGGCACGCCCAGCGCATCGAGCGCGGCGACGCTGGCGGCATACCAGCTTGCCTTGGGCGGTTCGCCCTTGGCCTGGGGACCGAGCGCTCCGGCGATCACCAGTCGCTCCTCGGCGCGCGTCGCGGCGACGTAGAACAACCGCCAATGTTCCTGCAGCTCGCGCGCATCGGCCTTCTCCAAGGCCTCGGCCAGGATGCCGTCGCGTTCAGCACTGCGGGGACGAAAGATCGGGAAGGCGTCCTGATCTTCCTCGGGCGCCCATTTGAGCACGCCGCGCGGGCTGCGCGTCGGGTCCACGGTCGCGTCTGCCAGGATCACCAGGGGCGCCTGGAGGCCCTTCGAACCATGCGCGGTCATCACCCGCACCGCCGGCTGCGGCTGCGCCGCATCGCGGACGATCTCGACATCGCCGCGATCGAACCAGTCGAGGAAGCGCTGGAGCGATGGCGTCGCCCGCGTCTCGAAGGTGAGCGCGGCGTTGAGCAGTTCCTCGATCGGATCGCGCGCCTCCTCGCCGAGCCGCAGCAGCAGCTTGCGCCGCCCCTGCATCGGCCCGGACAGAATCTCCTCCAGGAAGCGATAGGGCGTGGCGAGGTCGGCGCGGCGCAGCAGATCGTAGAGCGGCGCCAGCTTCTCGGCCGACTGGCGTTCGCGCAGGTGCCGCCAGAGCCCGCCCCGCTCGCGCACCGCCGCCGCCATCAGCTCTTCCTGGGTCCAGCCGATCAGCGGGGAGACGAGCAGCGCCGCCAGCGACAGATCGTCCTCGGGCTGGAGTGCGAAGCGGATCGCGGCGAGCAGATCCTGCACCGCCAGCGGGGCGTTCAAGCGCAGCCGATCGACGCCCGCCACCGGCACCCCCTCGGCGTAGAGCCGCGCGACGATCAGCGAGGCGAGCTCGCCGCGCCGCTTGACCAGCACCATCACGTCGCCGGGGGCAAGCATCCGCCCCTTGGCGGAAAGCGGCAGATTGCCCACCCATCCCTTGATCTGCCGGGCGATGCGGGCGGCGAGCGCGCGGGTGGCGTCGCCGATCCACTCTTCTTCGTCGGCCTCGCTGCCGCCCCCGATCACCGGCGGCCACAGGGTCACCGTGCCGGGACCGGGCACTTCACTCGCATGCGGCTCGCTGTCGCTCATGGGGCCCATGCCCGGCTCGGGCAGCAGGCCCAACGCGGTATCGACGAACTCGAGCACCGGACGGGTCGAGCGGAAGCTGTGAGTCAGCGAGAGCGATTCCAGCTCCCGTGCTTCCACCTCGTAATCCGGACGGAAGTTGGCCAGTCGCTTGAACCGCTCGAACGCCGCCTGGAAGAAGATCGGGTCGGTGCCCTGGAAGCCGAAGATCGCCTGCTTGTAATCGCCCACGGTGAACAGCGTGCGCAGCCGGTCGCCGCGCGCGCCCTCGCCCGCGAAGAACTCGTCGGCCATCGCCGAGACGATCGCCCATTGCCGCGGATTGGTGTCCTGCGCCTCGTCGATCAGCACATGCTCGGTGACCTGGTCGAGCTTGAAGCGCACCCATTCGCCCATGCCCTCCTGGCGGAGCAACGCGATGGTGCGGCCGATCAGATCGTCGAAGTCGACCGCGCCGAGCCGGCGCTTGGCAGCGGTATAGGCGCGGGCATACGCGCGTCCCGCCTCCAGCCCCCGGGCGAGCAGATCGACATAGGCGGCGCGCACCCGCATCGCGAGCAGTTCGCCGCAGCGGCCATGGAGCCGCATCGCCGCCTCGGCATAGTCCGGGTCCTGCGGCGCCTGCCCCTTGGCGAAGCTGCGCGGATCGCCCTTGGCGGTGGCCCAGACGAGGTGAAGATCGGCCAGCGTTTCCGCACGCTCCTCCGGCGAACGCGCCAGCCAGGCGGCGATCACGTCAGCCCGCTCCAGCCCGCGCGCGGTGCCCCAGGCGGCGTTCGCCGATGCGATAGCGCGTAGCGTTCGCACATCGAACCCGTCGTCGCAGCAGCTCGTTGCGAGCGATTCCGCAATGTCCCCCGCAGGCAGATCGAAGGCCCGGCGCAGCCAGGGCTGGATGCCGCTGGGCAGCCCTTCCAGTGCCTCGCCCGCGCGCGCGCATTCCTGGAGGAAGCCTTCCGCCCCGCCCTCCCCGAGCCGCAGGCTGAGCGCGCCGATTGCGTCGATCACGTCCTCGCGACCCTCCCGCCGCGCCTCGACCAGCATCTCGGCAAGCGTTTCGCGCGCCAGCACCGCCTCCTCGCGCGCTTCCAGCGGGCGGAAGCCGGGCACCAGCCCCGCCTCGATCGGGAAGGCGGACAGCAGCGACTGGCAGAAGCTGTGGATCGTCTGGATGCGGATGCCGCCGCCGGGCGCATCGAGCACCTTGGCGAACAGCGTGCGGGCGGCGGCACGGCTTTCGGGGCCGATGCTCTCGCCCAGCGCGGCAAGATCGGCGGTAAGCTCCTCGTCCTTGGCGCGCACCCAATAGGCGAGCCGACCGGTGATCCGCTCGGACATCTCGGCCGCACCGGCCTTGGTGAAGGTAAGGCACAGGATCGCCGAGGGATCGGTGCCCGCGAGCAGCAGCCGCCACACCCGCGCGGCGAGCACCTGGGTCTTGCCGGTGCCGGCCGAGGCCGACAGCCAGATATGCCGCGTCGGATCGCTGGCGCGCTTCTGGTTGCCCTTCAGCGGGTGGAGCTTGGCGGGACTGCGGCTCATCGCTGGGACACCACAAATTCCTCCCCGGTACGGGGAGGGGGACCATTTGCGCAGCAAATGGTGGGGCGGCCGCCGCGCACGCGGCGGTGTACCCTCGATCCGAGCCCGTCCCCGCGCCTGTCGGCGCGGCCCCTCCACCACGCGCCTGCGGCGCGCAGTCCCCCTCCCCGCACCGGGGAGGAATTGGGGATACCGTTACTCACGCCCATACCATTCATCCCGGCGCATCAGCTGGTCATATTCCGCATAGGGCGCATATTCCGGCACCAGCTTGGCGGTGAACGGGCGCTCCCCGGTCAGCCACTCGCCCGCGGCCGTCGCGAAATGCTCGGCGGCGATGCTGACGAAATCCTCTGCCGGCACCGGCTCGCGCTTCTTCGGATCGACCGGCGAGTCGACATAGCCGAATCCGCCGCTCCTCGGGTTGCGCGCCAGCGACCAATATTCAAACGCCCGAGCGGCGCCCTCAATGCCTTCGAACCCGCCCCGCTCGGCGATCAGCCCCAGCAGCCCGAGCTGCAGGCTGAACCCGGCCTTTACCGCGCGCGTGCTCGGCGGCTGGCCGGTCTTGTAGTCGACGATCGCGAGCGCGCCGCCCTCCAGCCGGTCGACCCGGTCGAACTTGCCGCGCAGCGTCACGCCCGCGAAGTCGATCGAGCCATCCCGCTCGACTGCCAGCACCGTGCGCCCCTTCAGGCCCTGCTCGACCAGCTCGCCGGCGATCCAGTCGATCGCCTCGATCAGCCGCGGCTGCCACAGCGCACGGATCAGCGGGTGGGTGCGCGTGTCGGCGAGCATCGCCTCGGCGCGGGCGCGAAGCAGGTCCGGGCGGCAGTCATCCTCCTCGAACCAGCGCTGCAGCACATCGTGTACCGCCGTTCCCCGCCACGCCGCGCTGGGATCGGCATCGACCGGATCGAGCGGCATCAGCCGCAGCATCCGTCGCGCGTAGAAGGCGTAAGGGTCCGCCTTGAGGCGATCGACTTCGGTGACCGAGATGACCTTGGGCCGGTCCTTTGCCGGCGGCGACGGCTCCGGCCGCGCGACCGGCGCGAACGCCCCCGGTGCGTCGATCGCCGCCATCCACGCGGCGAGGTCCCCTGCCCGCTCCAGCCCGCCCGACAGCGCCTCCAGCCGCAACCAGAAGCGCGAGGCGATGGTCGGCGCACTCGCATCGCGACGGGCGCGGGTGAGCAGTACTTGTCGCGCGCCCAGCCCGATCGCGAGATCGTGCGCCGATACGCCGATCCGCCGCTCCAGCCCGGGCAGCCCCAGCTCGGCGCGGATGCGCGGCGCCAGCCAGGGGTCTGGCGCGGGCAGTCCCGGCCAGACGCCTTCGTTGAGGCCGCCCAGGATCATCAGGTCGGCGCTGTGCAGCCGCGCCTCGATCAGGCCGAGAATGGCGAGCCGCGGATGCCCGCCCTGCGGCGGCCGCACCGCGACCTCGTCCATCAGCGTGCGGAGCATCGGCGCGAGGCTGTCGGGCTCGGCCAGCGCCGGCCCGTGCGCGGCCTCGCGCTCCAGATCGTCGAGCAGCAGCGCGGCGGCGCGGCCATCCTCGCGGCTCCACAGCATATCACCGCCCAGGGCCTGCGCGGCCTCGCGCAGTGCGGCGACCAGCCCGGCGAGCGGCTGCGCGCCGCCGGCGAACACTGCCTCCAACGGCGCGAGCAGCGGCCGCGCCGTCTCCCACCAGCGCGCGGCGGTGCGGCGCAGCGCCCCTTCCCGCCCGCCCTGCTCGGCGAGGTGCGCGTCGATGCCCGCCAGCCCCGGCGCCGGCCGCGGGCCGCGCAGCGCGAGGTCGAGCGCTCGCGCGCCATCCAGCCAGGCGGCACGGTCGCTCGGCTGCACCAGCGGGTGCTTGAGCAAGGTCAGCAGCGGCATCGGCGCGAAGGCCTGCGCCGCCGCATCGGCCAGCGCCAGCAGCAGCGTGCCCGGCGGGGTGAGCGACAGCGGCTGGCCGGCGGAATCGTCGACCGCGATGCCCCAGCGCGCGCAATGCGCCGCCACCCGCCGCGCCAGCGCGCGATCGGGGGTGACCAGCGCAGCGGTGCGCGCCGGCGTCTCCAGCGCCTCGCGCAGTGCCAGCGCGATCGCCTGGGCCTCCTCGGCGGGGGTCGCGAGCTCGAGCGCGCGGACGCCGTCCAGCCGCCGCTCGCCGGCGGGCAGGTCGGTCCAGCGATGGGTGAGCTCGGGCGGCTGCATCGCCGAGGCGATCGCCTTGCTGCGCGCGGGCGGCGCGTCGAGCTCGCTGGCGACGCGCCATTGCTGGAACTCGCCGCGCGCCACGCCCATCCGGTCGAGCAGCAGCTTGAGATGGAATTGCGGGTGCGTCTCGAGCGCGCGGCGGCGGCGCCCGGTACCGGGGTCCGGCCTGTGCGGCCCTAGCGACTCCCACTCGTCGTCGCCCATCGCGGTGGCGAGCGCAGGCAGGACCACCATCCCCTCGGGCAGCCCGGCGACCACCCGCAACAGCCGCGCGATCGCGGGCGCCGCTGTGGTGATCCCCGCGGCGCAGACGAAGCCCGACGGCGCAGCCGCCTTCCACCGCGCCGAGACGCGATCGAGCAGCCGCCGCCGCCGCTCGGGCAGGTCGACGCGGCCCAGTGCCGACAGCTCCTCGGGCCAGCGGGTCAGCACGATCTCGAACAGCGCGAGCGAGCGCTCCCAATGCGCCGAAAGCTCGGGCCCCAGTTCCAGGTCGCGCAGCCGCCGGGGCGAGACTTCCTCGACCAGCAGCTGGTCGAGCGTGGTGCCGAGGTCGCCGGCCAGCCGCACCGCCTCGGCGGCGTCCAGGCGGGCGTCATGCCCCTGGAGCAGCCGGGCGAGGATCATGCGGCGCTGGAGCGGATCGACCGCGGGCGGCACCGGCTCGGCATCGTCGACCGTCTCGAACACCGCTTCGTCGAGCTCGGGATCGCCGATCGCAACCAGCCGGGGGAGCAGCAGCCCGCCGCCGCTCTCGCGCACGAACGCGTCCTGCATCGCCCGCTTGGCGCGGTTGTTGGGCAGCAGCACCACGCCGCGCGCCAGCCGCAGCGGATCGCTGCCAAAGCGGCGGATCAGCCCGATCGCCAGCGCATCGGCAAAGGCCCGGTGCGGCGGGATCGTGTAGAGGTGCAGGGCGTGCGACATGCGGCTCGGCGAAAGGGGAACGGAGCGCGAACCTTAGCGGGGTTGGCCCGACGAGCGCAACCGCCGCGACGCGCACGAAGGCGGATCCGATCGCCCTGCCCGCAGCCATGGCGACGCCCCCATTGCCGTACGGCACACCCCCGGCCATTCTCGCGCCACCACCATCGGAGGAACTTCATGCGCCCGCACCGCGAACAGCATCTCGTATCCCGGATCGGCTGGCTGCGCGCCGCCGTGCTGGGGGCGAATGACGGCATCGTCTCCACCGCCAGCCTGATCCTGGGCGTCGCCGCCTCGGGGGCCGGGCGGCCCGCGCTGCTGGTCGCGGGCGTGGCGGGGCTGGTGGCGGGCGCGATGTCGATGGCGGCGGGGGAATATGTCTCGGTCAGCTCGCAGGCCGATACCGAACGCGCCGACCTCGCCCGCGAGCGGCAGGAACTCGCCACCGTGCCCGAGGCCGAGCTGGCCGAGCTGACCGCCATCTATGTCGGCCGCGGCGTCGATGCCGGCACCGCGCGCACGGTGGCCGAGCAGATGATGGCGCACGACGCGCTGGAGGCGCATGCCCGTGACGAGCTCCACATCACCGAGATGACGACCGCGCGGCCGGTGGTTGCCGCGCTCACCTCGGCGGCAACTTTTACGGCGGGTGCGGCGCTGCCACTACTGCTCGCCGCGCTGCTGCCGATGCGCTGGATGGCGATGGGGGAAGCGGCGGGTTCGATCCTGTTCCTTGCCCTGCTCGGCGCGCTGGGCGCGATCACCGGCGGGGCCAGGCCGCGCAAGCCGGTGGTGCGGGTGGTGTTCTGGGGCGCGCTGGCGATGGCGCTGACCGCTGGGATCGGGCGGGTTGTGGGGACGAGTGTTTAACTAAGAGGTCGCAGCTGCATAAGCTTCCCGCGGTGCTTCAGCCAAAGAGATCTCGCGCCGATATTCCTTAAGGCGGCATCGGGGGCTCTTCCTGCAACGTCGTCCGCATCTCTTCCGATATGTGGAAATCGTGCTATCGAAGCGGGATGAATGAGAGGCCCAGCTTCAAAGAGTTGAGGAATGGCGTTGAAATTTGCCGCTATTTCTTCCGGTGCAACATCATGCGTGTTCACCTTGAAGATCTAATTCGAGAGAACGGCGGCTTCACTGAAGCAGTTACAAACGAATGAGACCGCTTCTGGGCTTACTACACCTTTTGGTTGTCCGGACTCTGGGTAACGTGCGAAGGAATTGTAAGGATTAAATTCGGAGATGAAGACTACATAAGCTTCGCCAAGATGCTTATGTCAGAACTTAGATCAGTTCGACAGTCAAATTTTCACTATAAGCCCCAAATCAAAGAGATTCTCGAGCACCTCAACACAGAAAGGCTATTAGCCGATTTGTGGAAAATTCATGACAGAATAAAGGAGAGTGTTACAGAGTTCCTTCGACAACTACCGCCAGATTTTATCGAGTCGCCACCAGACTGAACCGGTTTAAAGTGCGGAAAAGCTGCCCATCGCAAGCGATGTCCCCCACTCCAACCCATCCCCTGAAGGGGAAGGGCTAGGCAGGAGGCTCAGCCGCCTGCCCCTCCCCTCAATACCCCTCCGGCGCCAGATCGCTGAACTTGGTGAACTGCCGGTCGAAGCGCATATGCACCGAGCCCGTGGCACCATGGCGCTGCTTGGCGATGATCACCGTCGCCTTGTTCGCCACTTCCAGCTGGCGCGCCTGCCATTCCTCATAGGCCATGCGCTCCTCGGCGGTCTCGGTGCCGTCGGGGATCTTCGTCGGCGCCTTGAAGTCGTGATAATATTCGTCGCGATACACGAACAGCACGATATCGGCGTCCTGCTCGATCGAGCCGGATTCGCGAAGGTCGGAGAGCTGCGGGCGCTTGTCCTCGCGGCTTTCCACCGCGCGGCTCAGCTGGGAGAGCGCCAGCACCGGCACATGCAGTTCCTTGGCCAGCGTCTTGAGGCCGCGCGAGATCTCCGAGATTTCCTGCACGCGCCCGTCGCCCGAGGCCTTGGCCGAGCCGGTGAGCAGCTGGAGATAGTCGACGATCACCATGCCGATCTTGTGCTGGCGCTTGAGCCGCCGGGCGCGGGTGCGCAGCGCCGCGATGGTAAGGCCCGGCGTGTCGTCGATATAGAGCGGCAGCCGCTCCAGATCGCCCGCGGCGCGCGCGAACTTCTGGAACTCGGCATTGCTCAGCTGGCCGGTACGCAGCTTTTCCGAGACGACCTCGGCCTGTTCGGACAGGATACGCATCGCCAGCTGGTCGGCCGACATTTCGAGGCTGAAGAACGCCACCGGCGCGCCGATGGACTTCTCCTCGGCGATGCCCGCATCGAGATCGTCCATCCAGCGCTTGGCGGCGTTGAACGCGATGTTGGTGGCGAGCGAGGTCTTGCCCATGCCCGGTCGGCCGGCGAGGATCAGCAGGTCCGATCGGTTGAAACCGCCGGTCGAGGCGTTGAGGTCGCTGAGGCCGGTGGTGATGCCTGAGATGCCGCCGCCCGAGTTCATCGCCTTCTCGGCTTGGCGGACGGCGAGGGTGGCGGCGCGGGTGAAGGACTTCACGCCGGCTTCCGAATCGCCCTGCTCGGCGACCTGGTAGAGCCGGAGTTCGGCCTGCTCGATCTGCTTGGAGGGATTGATGTCCTGGCTGGTGTCGAGCGCGCCCTCCACCATGCCGCGGCCGACATCGACCAGCGCGCGGAGCTGGGCGAGATCGTAGATCTGGTCGGCGAAGGAGCGCGCGCCGATCAGGCTGGCCGGGTTGCCGGTCAGCTGGGCGAGATAGGCCGGGCCGCCCAGCTCCTTCATCGCCGGATCGTTGGCGAACAGCGGGCGCAGCGTCACCGGGGTGGCGAGGCGGTTGTCGCCGACCAGATGCGCGATCTGCTCATAGATGCGGCCGTGCAGCGGCTCGAAGAAATGCTCGGGCCGCAGCTTCTGGAGGACGTCTTCCGCGACTCGGTTGTCGATCATCATCGCGCCGAGCAGCGCTGCTTCGGCTTCGACATTCTGGGGGAGACTCAGGCCCTCTTGGGGCTCGGGTGCAGGAAAGGGAATCGGCTGTGCCATGGCTTCCTCATCGGCTTATGTGGGAGGCACGGCAACCGGCATGGCTTGTGGAAAGCGGGGAATGCTTCCAAAGCTGCGCCCTATGGCCGATCCGCGGATCATCGACGTGACCCTCGACGAGCGCACCATCCTGTGGCGCTCGGCGGACATCGAGCAGGAACGGCGGATCGCGATCTACGACCTGCTCGAGGACAATCACTTCGCCCCCCAGCGCGCGCATGCCGATGGCTATGCCGGGCCCTACAAGCTGCACCTCAGCGTCGAGGAAGGGCGCCTCGCGCTGGCGATCAAGCGCGCCGACGACACGCCGCTGGAGACGATCGTGCTCGGCCTCGCCCGCTTCCGGCGGCCGATCCGCGACTATTTCGCGATCTGCGACAGCTATTACCAGGCGATCCGCAACGCCACGCCCGCGCAGATCGAGACGGTCGACATGGCGCGGCGCGGCATCCACAACGACAGCGCCGAGCTGCTCCGCACCGCGCTGGAAGGCAAGATCGATATCGACTTCGACACCGCGCGGCGGCTGTTCACGCTGATCTGCGTGCTCCACATCAAGGGATGAGTTTCATGACCACCGAACGCGATGCGCTGATCGCAGCCGCCCGCACTGCCGCGCGCCACGCGCACGCGCCCTATTCGAACTTCGGCGTCGGCGCCGCGGTACTGCTGACCGACGGCACGGTGGTGACCGGCGCCAATTTCGAGAACGCCAGTTACGGCCTGTCGCTCTGTGCGGAGACGGTGGCGCTGGCGACGGTCTCGGCCCAGGGGCGGCTGCGCGACGTGGCGGAGATCGCAGTCATCGGCGGGCCGATCGGCGCGGACGGGGTGCCGACGGGGACGGCGCCGGTCAGCCCCTGCGGCCGCTGCCGGCAGGTGATCAACGAGGCGGCCCAGCTCGGCAAGCGCGACCTGCCCGTCCATTGCGGCGCGGCCGAGGGCGATGCGGTGGCGAGCTACCGCCTGTCCGAGCTGCTGCCGCAGGCGTTCGGGCCGGGCGATCTCGGCATCGCCTGACCGGGCGCCTTCCCGGCGCGCCGATCCGTCATGCCGCCTTGAGCGAATAATCCTTGTAGCGCTGGCGGATCTCCATCTTGAGCAGCTTGCCGGTGGCGGTGTGCGGCAGGCTGTCGACGAAGTGGATCTCGTCGGGCAGCCACCATTTGGCGACGTGCGCGCCGAGATGCGCGAGGATCTCCGCCTCGCTCACCGCGCTCCCCGGCTTGCGCACCACGAGCAGGATCGGCCGCTCCTCCCAGCGCGGATGGTGCACCCCGATCGCCGCCGCCTCGGCAACGCCTGCGCAGCCGACCGCGCAATTCTCCAGCTCGACCGAGCTGATCCATTCGCCGCCGGACTTGATCACGTCCTTGGCGCGATCGGTGATCTGCATCACCCCGTCCGGGTGGAGCACCGCGACATCGCCGGTGTCGAACCAGTTGTCGGCATCGATCGCCGGCTGCTCCTCGCGATAATAGCGCGACACCACCCAGGGTCCGCGCACCTGCAGCCGGCCCGAGCTCCTGCCGTCGCGCGGCAACACCCTGCCCTCGTCGTCGACCGTGCGCAGCTCGACGCCGTACGGCACCTTGCCCTGTTTGCTGACCTGGTCGACCTGCGCCTCGAAGCTGAGCTCGTCCCAGTCGGGCGAGGGCGCGCCCATCGTGCCGATCGGGCTGGTCTCGGTCATGCCCCAGGCATGGTTGACCCGCATGCCCATCCGCATCAGCCGCTCGATCATCGCGCGCGGCGCCGCCGACCCGCCGATGGTGACGATCCTGAGGTGCTTGGGCGTCTCGCCGGTCGCGTCGATATGCTGGAACATCGCAAACCACACCGTCGGTACGCCGGCCGAGTGGGTGACCTTCTCGCGGTTCATCAGCTCGCAGAGGATCTTGGGGTCGTTGACCGCCGAAAACACCATCTTGGCGCCCACCGCCGGCGCCGCCCAGGGCAGCCCCCAGCCGACCGCGTGGAACATCGGCACGATCGGCATCGCCACCGATTGGGTGGAGAGGTCGAACTCGGCGGGCTGCAGCTCGGTCAGCGCGTGGAGCACGGTGGAACGGTGAGTGTACACCACGCCCTTGGGATTGCCGGTGGTGCCGCTGGTGTAGCAGAGCATCATCGGCTCGCGCTCGTCACCCTGCACCCAGGCATAGTTCCCGTCCTCAGCGGCGATCCAGGCCTCGAAGCCGTCGGGACCGAGATCGTCGAAGCAGATATAATGCTCGACGGTCGTCCAATGGGGCTTCAATCGCTCGACCACGGGCGCGAACATCCGGTCGTAGAGCAGCACCCGGTCCTCGGCATGGTTGCCGATAAAGGCGAGCTGGTCGTCGAACAGCCGCGGGTTGATCGTGTGGATCAGCGCGCCCATGCCGGTCGCGCCGTACCAGGCGACGAGGTGGCGGCTGTGGTTCATCGCCAGCGTCGCCACGCGGTCGCCCTTGCGGATGCCGAGCCGCTCCAGCGCCTGCGCCATCCGCCGCGCATCGTGCGCGATGCCGGCCCAGGTCGTGCGCGTCTCGCTGCCGTCCGCCCAGCGGGTGACGATCTCGCGGGGGCCATGTTCCCGCGCCGCGTGGTCGATCAGCGTGGATACCCGAAGCTCGAAATCCTGCATGCCGCCCAGCATATGCCTCTCCATTGCGTGGCTGTTTTGGGCGCAGGATACGCCTTCAACGCTGGAAGTCGAGGGGTGCGGGCGTTACATTGCGTTTCCGGCAGGTTCCATACCCGAACGACGGCAGGCCTGGCTCAGGCCGCCGCCGCCAGCTTCATGCTCGCCGGCATCAGCGACGCCGCCTTCACGCCCGGCATGCCCTCGATCCGCGCCGCCAGCTCGGTATCGAGCCGGAAACCCCGGCCGAGCATCACCGTCGCCTCGCCGCCGTCGATCGGGGCGTGGAGCAGGATCTCGCCCCTGCCGCCACCGCGCAGCTCGCCGACCAGCGCAGCCAGCTGGGCCGGGACCGTCGGATCCTCGATGCGGATCTCCAGGATCAGCTGGGTGGTGCCCGCCAGCGTGTCGAACGGCTGCACCCGCTTGACCGCCGCGCGCGGCGTATCCTCGCCGGGGCGCTTGTCGAGCTCCAGCGTCAGGATCGCGCAGCCGGTGCCGGCGGCGCAGGCCTCCATGTCCTTGGCGATCAGCTCCTCGAAACACGAGGTCTGGATCTGCGCGCTGCGGTCCGAGATCGTCGCCATCAGATAGCGGTTGCCCCGCGCCGAGGTGCGGTAGCGGCAATCCTCGATCAGCGCGGCGATCTGCGCATTGACCCGCGCGCCCTCCGGGATCTGCATGTCGGGCAGGCTCGCGATGTCGCGTACGCCCTGGCCGCGGAACAGATGCTCGTAGCGATCGAGCGGATGTGCCGAGAAATAATAACCAAAGGCATCCTTCTCGGCGTTGATCTTGTCGGACATCGACCAGACCGCATCCTTGGGCACGGTGATCCCGCCGCCCGCCGGCTCGGCATCGCCGAACAGCCCGCCCTGCCCGCTCATCCGGCTGGCATGGTCGCGCTGGGCGACCGCGAGGATCGTCTCGGCGGCGGCATGGACGCCTGCGCGGTTGGGCTCGATGCTGTCGAACGCACCCGCCGAGGCGAGCGTTTCCAGCTGCCGCTTGTTCAGCACGCGCGGATCGACACGCTTGGCGAAATCGTCGAGGCTCGCGAAGCGACCGTTCTTCTCGCGCTCCTCGACCAGCAGCTCCATCGCCCGCTCGCCTACGCCCTTCAGCGCGCCCAGCGCATAGCGCACCGCCAGCCCCTCGCCATGCGCCTGCACGGTGAAGTCGGCCTCGCTGGCGTTGATGTCGGGCGAGGTCGCCTCGATGCCCAGCCGCCGCATGTCGTCGGCGAACACCGCCAGCTTGTCGGTCTGGTGGATGTCGTACGCCATCGAGGCGGCGAAGAATTCGTGCGGATGGTGCGCCTTCAGCCACGCCGTCTGGTAGGCGAGCAGCGCATAGGCGGCGGCGTGCGACTTGTTGAAGCCATAGCCGGCGAACTTGTCGATCAAGTCGAACAGCTCGTTGGCCTTGGCCGCCGGGATGTCGTTCACCTCCTTGCAGCCCTTGACGAAGATGCTGCGCTGGGCGTCCATCTCCGCCTTGACCTTCTTGCCCATCGCGCGCCGCAGCATGTCGGCGCCGCCCAGCGTATAGCCGGCGAGGATCTGCGCGGCCTGCATCACCTGTTCCTGATAGACGAAGATCCCGTAGGTCTCCTTCAGGATCGGTTCGAGCAGGTCGTGCGGGTAGATGATGGGCTCGCGGCCCGCCTTGCGCGCGCCGAAGCTCGGGATGTTGTCCATCGGACCCGGGCGGTAGAGCGAGACGAGCGCAACGATGTCGCCGAAATTGGTCGGCCGCACCGCGGTCAGCGTGCGGCGCATGCCTTCGGATTCCAGCTGGAACACGCCGACCGTGTCGCCGCGCTGGAGCAGGGCATAGACGCCCTCATCGTCCCAATCGAGCCGGTCGAGATTGACCTCCACGCCGCGCTTGGCGAGCAGCACCACCGCCTTCTTGAGCACCGACAGCGTCTTGAGGCCGAGAAAGTCGAACTTCACCAGCCCGGCGCCTTCGACATTCTTCATGTCGAACTGGGTGACCGGCATGTCCGAACGCGGATCGCGATAGAGCGGCACCAGCCGCGCGAGCGGCCGGTCGCCGATCACCACGCCGGCGGCGTGGGTCGAGCTGTGGCGCGGCAGACCCTCCATCCGCATCGACAGGTCGACGAGGCGCTTCACATCCTCGTTGCCGTTATACTCGGCGAGGAATTCGCTGACGCCGTTCAGCGTGCGCTCCAGCGTCCAGGGGTCGGTCGGGTGGTTGGGGATCTGCTTGGCGAGACGATCGACCTGGCCATAGCTCATCTGCAGCACACGGCCGACGTCCTTGATCACCGCGCGCGCCTTCATCGTCCCGAAGGTGATGATCTGCGCCACATGATCCCGGCCGTATTTCTCCTGCACGTAGCGGATCACCTCGCCGCGCCGGGTTTCGCAGAAGTCGATGTCGAAGTCGGGCATCGAGACGCGTTCCGGGTTGAGGAAGCGTTCGAACAGCAGGCCCAGCTTGAGCGGATCGAGATCGGTGATGGTCAGTGCCCAGGCCACCGCCGAGCCCGCACCCGAACCACGGCCCGGCCCCACCGGAATGTCGTTCGACTTCGCCCATTGGATGAAGTCGGCGACGATCAGGAAGTAGCCCGGGAACCCCATCTGGATGATGATGTCGAGCTCGAACTGGAGGCGCTTGTTGTATACCTCCACTTCCGATGGATCGGTGATGCCGGCGAAGTCGAGCCGGTCCTTCAGCCCCTGCCAGCTGCGCTCGCGCAGCATCGCCGCCTCGCCCTCGCGGTCGCCGGCGAGGCTGGGGAGGATCGGCTTGCGCTTGGGCGCGGCATAGGCGCAGCGCTGCGCCACGACGAGGGTGTTCTCGATCGCCTCGGGAAGGTCGGCGAAATTGGTCTTCATCGTCTCGGCCGGCTTGAGCCAGGCTTCGGGCGAGGAACGCGGGCGATCATCGGTCTCGAGATAGGTCGAGTTGGCAATGCAGAGCATCGCGTCGTGCGCGTCGTAGAAATCGGCCTCGGCGAAGCATGCCGGGTTGGTGCCCACCAGCGGCAGGCCCCGCGCATAGGCGAGGTCGACCAGCTTGTCCTCGGCGCGAGTCTCCACCTCGTTGTTGCGCCGGGCGATCTCGACATAAAGTCGCTCGGGGAACAGCGCCTCGAGCTGCGCGACATAGGCTTCGGCGGTCTTGTCCTGCCCCTCGGCATAAAGCCGGGCGAGCGCGCCCTCCGCCCCCGCGGTCAGGCAGAGCAGCCCATCGGTATGCCCGGTAAGCGCCGCGAACGGGACATGCGCATCCTCCTCAATCGGGCGGTCGAGATGCGCCTGCGAGACGAGGTGGCAGAGATTCTCATAGCCGGTCTGGTCCTGCGCGTAGAGCGCGAGCCAGTCGATCGGCACGTTGAGGCCCTCGGCGAGGTTCGAGCGCTTCACCGCCAGCAGCGTGCCGACGATCGGCTGGACGCCGGCCTTCTTGGCGGCGTCCGAAAAACTCATCGCGGCATAGAGGCCGTTGCGATCGGCGACGGCGATGGCGGGGAAGCCGTGGCTCTTGGCGTGCTTGGCGATCGCCTTGGGGTCGATCGCCCCTTCGAGCATGGTGTAGCAGGAGAAAACCCGAAGCGGGACGAAACCGGAATGCGCCATGCCCGAACCTAGGAGCGCACACGCCCAATTGCCAACCCACAGCTCCGCTTCTCCACAGCTTTTGCGCCCGGCCGAGCGATACCGCCGAAACGGATCGATCTACACCTGCACCACCATGCAGATATGGTAAACGAAGCGTGCGGCCGGGGCATCCACACACCTCCCGCTCCGGCCGTGCTTTTTTTTCGACATCTCCGGCTTACACCAAGTTGCGCTGCGATCATCCATTCTGCCGCAACGCCGTCATCCCGGCGGAAGCCGGGATCCATTCACCTCTCGGTCTCCGCAAGCGCCGAAAGCGAGACCCCAATGGACCCCGGCTTTCGCCGGGGTGACCGCCAGGGGCGCAGGAATGGGTTCTTGTCCGTGCGGCGTCGACTTAGAGCAGTGCCTCGATATCGGCGCCGATCGTGCTCGGCGCCGTCGTCGGGGCGTAGCGCGCCACCACCTCGCCCGCGCGGTTGACCAGGAACTTGGTGAAGTTCCACTTGATCGCCTCGGTCCCGAGTACCCCCGGCGCCTGCGCCTTGAGCGCCTGGAACAGTGGCGCGGCGTTGCTGCCATTGACGTCGACCTTGGCGAAGATCGGGAAGGTCACATCGTAAGTGAGCGAGCAGAAGCTGGCGATTTCCTCGGCATTGCCCGGTTCCTGCGCCCCGAACTGGTTGCACGGGAAGGCCAGAACCGAGAAACCGCGGTCGCGATAGGCGCGCCAGAGCTGCTCCAGCTCCTTGTATTGCGGGGTGAACCCGCATTTCGACGCCGTGTTGACGATCAGCAGCACCTGGCCCGTGAACTTGGACAGATCGCTGGTGGTACCGTCCGGCAGCGTCACCGGCAGTTCCGTGATCGCCTCGCTCATGCCATTTCCTCCAGGCGCCCCTCGTGGAGCCGCACCACGCGGTCCATGCGTGCCGCCAACCGTTCATTGTGGGTCGCTACCAACGCCGCCGAACCTTCGTTGCGCACGAGGTTGAGGAACTCGCCGAACACGCGGTCCGAGGTCGCCTCGTCGAGATTGCCGGTCGGCTCGTCCGCCAGCACCAGCGGCGGCCGATTGGCGAGCGCGCGGGCGACGGCGACGCGCTGCTGCTCGCCGCCCGAAAGCTGGTTGGGCCGGTGCATCAGCCGGTGGCCGAGGCCGAGCTGGGTGAGCAGCTCGGTCGCGCGCGCCTGCGCCGCCGCGCGCGTCGCGCCGCGGATCAGCTGCGGCAGCACGACATTCTCGGTCGCGTCGAAATCGGGCAGCAGATGGTGGAACTGGTATATGAAGGCGAGCTTCTCGCGCCGCATGTCCGTGCGCCCGCCTGCGGGCAGCTGGGCCGCCTCTTCGCCGCCGATGCGGATCGATCCCTCGAACCCGCCTTCGAGCAGCCCCACCGCCTGGAGCAGGGTCGACTTGCCCGAGCCCGAGGGCCCGAGCAGCGCCACGATCTCGCCGGGCTGCACCGCCAGGTCGACCCCGCGCAGCACGTCGATGCGCACCCCGCCCTGCTCGAAGCTGCGCCGCAGATCGCGCGTCTGGAGGACCGGTTCATTCATAGCGCAGCACCTGGACGGGATCGGTGCTCGCCGCCTTCCACGCAGGGTAGAGGGTGGCGAGGAAGGTGAAGAGCAGCGCCATCGCGCAGATCGCGATGGTCTGCAGCGGATCGGTCTTGGCGGGCAGCTCGGTGAGGAAGCGCATCTGCGGGTCCCACACCTTCTGGCCGGTGACCAGGCCGATGAAGGTCGCCACGCCCTCGCGATAATTCACGATCAGGAAGCCCAGGATCATGCCGGCCAGCACGCCCAGCGCGCCGATCGTGGTGCCGACCGTCACAAAGATGCGCATCAGCCCGCGCTTGCTCGCACCCATCGTCCGCAGCACCGCGATGTCGCGCCGCTTGGCCTGGACCAGCATGATCAGCGACGAGATGATGTTGAACGCCGCGACCACGAGGATGATCGATACCACGGTGAAGGTCACGGTCCGGTCGAGCGAGATCGCCTCGAACAGCTCGCGGTTCATCTGCCGCCAGTCGGTGATCTGGCCGATATTCGCCACCTTGTCGGCGAGCGGGCGGATCACCTCGTCGATCTTCTCGGGCTTGTTGGTGTCGATACGGACCATCTGCACCGAATCGCCGAGCAGCAGCAGCGTCTGCGCGTCCTGCATCGGCATGATGATATAGGCCTTGTCATAGTCGTACACGCCCACCTCGAAGATCGCGGCGATGCGGTACTGAACGATGCGCGGCATGGTGCCGAAGGGCGTTGCGGAGCCCTGCGGGTTGATGATCGAGATCTGGCTGCCGATCGATGCGCCCAGCGCCTCGGCCAGCCGCGATCCGATCGCGATCTGCTCGCTGCCGGGCTTGAGGTTCTTGAACGAGCCGAGGATTTCCTTGCCCTTCAGCGTCGGGTTGTTGAGGATGTCCTCCAGCCGCAGCCCGCGGACCAGTGCGAATTCGACCCGGCCGTTGTACGACGCGAACAGCGGCTGCTCGATCAGCGGGGTGGCGGCGGTGACGCCGGGGATCGCCTTCGCCTCGTCGGCGATGCGGCGCCAGTCGCGCAGCTGGCCGTTATAGCCCTGCACCACGGCATGGCCGTTGAGCCCGGAGATCTTGTCGAACAGCTCGGCGCGGAAGCCGTTCATCACGCTCATCACCACGATCAGCGCGGCGACGCCGAGCATCACGGCGACCAGGCTGAAGCCGGCGACGACGGCAATGAAGGCTTCGCTGCGCCCGGGCAGCAGATAGCGGCGGGCGATCATTCGCTCGTAGCGCGAGAGTAGCATGGGGATCCTCTAGGGCCGGTTGTGCGGCGTGGGAAGCGTTCTGTTGCCAATTCGACACAGGCTTGCCGCAATCTGCTGACGCCAAGCTGTCGACCGGTGACAAAGGCGCTCCGGCCTTCTACCAAGAAACCGTCGAAGCGCAGGCGCAAAAAGGCCACGGTTCGGGGATGGTTTCCAGCTCCACAGGCGAGCAATCGCAAGTGTTTGTAGCGGGAACCTACTAAGGGGGCTGACGAGCAGTCGTCACGCAGGCGCCCGGGTCGGCAACGGCTCGGGCGTTTGCTTTTCCGGGGCCTCTGCCGGCTGTTTCATCTCGGCACGATCTTCGCGCGGACTTGTTGCGCGCCAGCCCTGGTGGCGGCTTTCGCGACCATCCCCCATCGCCGTCATCCCCGCGAAAGCGGAGCTCCATTGATGGAGTCGGTGCGGCAGGTACCGAAACGTCCTGGCAAATGGATCCCCGCCTTCGCGGGGATGACGCCAGTAGCAATTATCGGGCGGAGCAGGTCGCCCCGCCCCGCCCGCCAACCTCCCCCGGCCATGGCGGGAGGCCAGTGCGTGTCACGATCAGAAGGAACCGCTGATCGTGAAACCCCAGGTACGCGGGTCGCCCGGCTGGCCGACGACCAGCCCGGTATTGCCCGACTGCACCGAGAGCAGCTCGAAATAGCGCTTGTCGAACGCGTTCCGCACCCAGGCGAAGGCATTCACCTTGCCCTTGCGATAGCCGAGCCGGAAGTTGGACAGCGCGAAACCGTCGATCCAGGTATAGGCCGACGGCGACGGGTTGGACGAGAAGCGCGAGCGCCAGCTGCCGTCATAGCCGAGATAGACCTGCCCTTCCTGCACCGGCGCATTCACCTCGCCGCCAAAGCCGAGCGCCCATTCCGAGATGCCCGGCAGCACCTGGCCCGAAATGTCGCAATTGGCCGGACTCACCCCGCCCGGCGTCCCCGGCGCGCTCGGCGTCGTGCCCGTGGTGCCGCCGGACAGCTCGGGCGGGCACGGCGCGTCGCGGAAGCGGACGTACTTGGCATCGGTATAGGCGCCGTTGACGTAGAGCTTGAAGCGATCGGTCGGCTGGAAGTTCGAATCGACCTCGACGCCGCGCACCCGCACCTTGTCGGCATTGGCGAGATAGCCGCGGATCACGCCCAACTGGCCGTTGGTGACGGTCGCCTGGTAATCCTTCACCTCGGTCCAGAAGCCGGCTAGGTTCAGGGTCGCGCGGCGATCGAGGAACTGCGTCTTTAGGCCCAGCTCGAAATGGTTGACCTTCTCGGGCTTGACCGAGGCAGCACCCAGGATCGGGTTGTTGTTCGCCTCGAGCGGCAGGCCGGACAGGTTGATCCCGCCCGACTTGAAGCTGCGTGCATAGGTCGCATAGCCATGCACGTCGCGGGCGAAGTCGTAGGAGAGCGTCGCGTCGCCCGAGACGTTCCAGTCGCTGAACCGCGCCGAATAATTCTGCGGGGCCAGTACGCCGCGCTGATCGGCGGTGAGGGTCGTGCTGCCCGCGCCGTTGATAACGACCGCGCGGTACGAGCCGGTCTTCTTATCGTAGTTCAGCCGCAGGCCGGGCTGGAACCGCAGCTTGGGCAGGACTTCCCAGTTCAGCTTGCCGAACACCGCAAAGCTGGTGTTGTCGAACCCGATCGTGTTCTTCGAGGTGAGGTCGTTGAGCGTAGCCGGAGTGTTAGCGGCCGCGCTGGTCGGGTTGAGCAGCCAGCGGCTCGCCGCCGGGCCCTGGACCTGCGAGCCCTGAGTGTCGATCGTCTGGTGGAAGACGAACACGCCCGCAGTGTACTCGAGCCGGTTCCTGCCGTTGGAGGCGATCCGCAGTTCCTGCGTCACCTGCTTCTGCTGCGACGGGTTCTGCGAGACGGTGGTGATCGGCAGCCCGACGAAATCGCGGTCGTTCGCCGGCTGCCAGTCCCAATAGCGCCAGGCGCTGACCGAGGTGATCGTCGCCGGCCCGAGGTCCCAGTTCGCGACCAGCGAGGCACCGCCGATCTCCTGGCGCGAATTGATGTCGGCATCGAGATCCGTGCGGCGGTCGAACAGATCGGTGCTTGGCGGCGTGTAGCCGAACGCCGCCGCCAGCGCGGCATATTGCCGGTCGAGCGGCCGCTGGGTGGCGCCGATGCGGACATAATATTGCACGCAGCACAAGGGGTTCTGCAGGTTGAAGTCGCCCGAGAGCGCCAGGTCGAGATTGGGCGCCGCGCGCCACAGCAGCTGGCCGCGCACACCGTAATTGTCCAGCCGGTGAAGGTTGCTGTCCGACCTGGTGTCGTAGATCGTGCCCTTTCGTTTGCTCACCGAGGTCGACAGCCGCACCGCCAGCTTGTCGTCGGCGATCGGCGCCGAGGCCGAGCCCTTGATCTGGAGGAAGTCGTAATTGCCCGTGCTCGCCTCGAAGCGCACCTCGGGGGTGAATCTCGGCTTCCGCGTGGTGATGTTGATCGCGCCCGCAGTGGTGTTCTTGCCGTACAGCGTGCCCTGCGGCCCGCGCAGCACCTCGACCCGCTCGACATCGACGAAGTCGAAGGTGGAGGCGCCGACCCGGCCGATATAGACGCCGTCGACATAGAAGCCGACGCCCTGCTCGATGCCGTCATTGGTAAGGCCGAACGGCGCCCCGAGCCCGCGAATGTTGATCGCGGTGTTGCGCGGGTTGCTCGAATAGAATTGCAGCGCCGGCTGCGACTGCTGGATACGGGACACGTTGAACGCCCCCGCCTCCGCCAGCGTCGCGCCGCTCAGCACCGAGAGCGCGACCGGCACTTCCTGAATCCGCTCCTCGCGGCGCCGGGCGGTCACGACGATGTCGCCGTCTTGGCGTTGCGGCGCCTCGGCGACGGGGGCCGGCACATCGGGTTCGTGCGCCGCAGGCGTCGAAGCGGATAGCAGCAGCGGAATCAGCGGCAGGCTCATCATGTTCCCCTAGAGCGTCGCCTCAATTTCCACTGCTTTGATAGGATTTATCGAGAAAGGAGATGTTTAGGCCCGGCTAGCGGGAATTGGGCCCCCTCTTGAATTAGCAGACCGCAACACCAGATCAGCGTGGCGAGGCGCCGAACGGGCTTCGCACCGATGTCGCGGCAGTCGGCCGGGCATCGAGATGATCGACGTTCAAATTGCTCACAGGAGAATCTGAAGATGCGTCAGCTCGACTTTACTCCCTTCCGTCGCTCGGCGATCGGGTTCGACCGGCTGTTCGACATGCTCGAAGCCAGCGCCCGCCAGGCGAATTCGGAAAACTATCCCCCCTTCAACCTCGAGCGTCTTGCCGAAGACCGCTATCGCATCACCATCGCGGTGGCCGGCTTCAAGGCGGACGAGATCGACATCACCGCGCAGCAGAACCTGCTGCTGGTCGCCGGCAAGAAGGCCGGGGAGAATGAGAACAACCAGGGCAATTATCTGCACTTGGGCATCGCCAACCGCAGCTTCGAGCGCCGCTTCGAACTCGCCGATTTCGTGCGAGTGGAGAATGCGAACCTGGCCGACGGCCTGCTGACGATCGAGCTGCTGCGCGAAGTGCCCGAGGCGATGAAGCCCAAGAAGATCCAGGTGGGTACCGGCAGCGCGCCGGCCGCGATCGACCATCGCACGGCCAACGCAGCGTAACGGCACCTGGCAAGTTCGCGGCGCTCCCCTCCCTTAGGCGCCGCGACGGGGCGCCCGGGCTTCGACCCGGGCGCCTTTTCTTTTGGGGGCGGGGCGACGCAAGGGGGTGCGACCGCCCGCTTACTACCGCCACCAGCTCGGTCGCTTCCTGCCCGACCGCCTCTAGAGCATTTTCAAGTTGACCGTGTACGGTCAACGACTCGGAAAATGCGGCAAACAAACATCCAGAGCGTCTTCACCCATGGTGAAAACGCTCTGGGCCGATCGCACCGGACCGCTGCAGGAACCCGCCTTGTAGCCTGGTCCGATCGCATGCGTTCGTCCAAGGGCGCATGCGAGGTGCTGGCATGCTTACAGGAAGAAGAGAAGGTGGCCCTGGAGCCCTATAGGTTTGCCGATCAAAAGTGGTAAGCCAACACCGCTGGGTTCCAGCAGGAACGGAGACGACCGACGATGATCGTGGTAGCAGGGGCATCCGGGGACCTTGGCGGACGCATTGTTCAGGAACTCTATGCGCTCGACGCGCCCGTTATTGCGCTTGCGCGGCCCGGTACATCGGCGGCTAGCCTGCACGATAAAGGATTTGTCGTACGGGAATGCGATTTCAGCGATGTCGACTCCATCGCGCGCGCACTTTCCGGCGCGCAATGCGTGGTCTCCGCGCTGAGCGGGCTGGATCCGGTCATCGTCGGAGCACAAGGGCGCCTGCTCGATGCTGCGGTCCAAGCCGGGGCGGCGAGGTTCATACCGTCCGACTTCGCCATCGACTTTCGCCGCGTACCGCCCAAGTCCAACCGGAATCTCGCGCTTCGCCGCATGTTTCTTGAGAAGGCACAATCGGCCCCGATCCGTTTGACGTCGATCCTCAACGGTGCGTTCATGGACATGCTGACCGGGACGATTCCGATCATTCAGCACCGAATCAAGAGCGTGCTGTACTGGGGCAGCGCCGATCAGCCGATGGACTTCACGACCATCGCCGACACGGCTCGCTATACGGCCAGGGCTGCAATCGATCCGGAAGCGCCGCGCTGGCTCAAGATTGCAGGCGCGCAGGTCAGCGTCCGGGACATCGCCGCAGCGGTCAGCCGCGTGCGGGGAAGCACATATCGCGTCCTTCCCGCCGGGACGCTCGGTTCGCTCGGGCTGATCATCCAGATTGCAAGACGGATCGCACCGGGCAGGCCGGACGATCTCTATCCCGCGTGGCAAGGCATGCAGTACATGCGAAACCTGTTCGCCGGGGAAGGAGCGTTCGAGCCTCCGCTCGACAATGATCGTTACCGCGACATGACATGGACCTCACTCGATGAGGTGCTGCGCGCTGCCCGAGCAGCCTGAATACCGCAACCGCTGAGCGTCGGCGCGTGGCAAGCGCTGCCGTCCGGCGAAACAATCGGAAATGATTGCCGAGTCCCGAACTTCGACACCGGACGACTGGTGCGAGGGAGCTTCCCCTGAGCGCGCCAGAGGCCTGGTCCTGGCGAGAATTGGCGCTGTCCGGATTGCGCGCTTGGCTCCCGCCGCCTCACCCCGCCGGCTTCAACCCCAGCAGCCACGGCTTCACCCGCCCCGTCGGCCTGGCGACCCCGTCCAGCCGTTCGGCGCGGACGATCGTCACCGGCTTGAGGATCATCTGGCCCTTCATCACGTCGCGCCCGCCGCCGCTGGGCAGCGCGAGGATGCGCTGGACCACGTCCATCCCGCCCACAACGTGGCCGAACGCCGCGAAGCCGAGGTTCGCACCGCGCGCGTCGAGCCCCGGATTGTCGCCGACCATGATCGAGAAATTGCCATTGGCCGAATTGGGATTTGGCCCGTGCGCCATCGAGATGGAGCCGTTCAGGTGCTTGAGCCCGGTCTTGCTGGTCGGCTCGAGCGGCAGCGGGTCGAGCATCCGACGCGCATCGGTGCCGACGCCGCCCTGGATGAAGCCCTTGGTGGGCTCGGTCTTGCGCCGCGCGGTGCGGTAGAAGCTGGTGCCCTCCAGCCGCCCGTCATCCACATAGGCGAGGAAGTTGGCGACGGTCTTGGGTGCGCGCTTGGCATCCAGCGCCAGCGTGATCGCGCCCATGCTCGTCACCAGCCGCACGCGAACCTCGCCGGGCACAGGCCGCGGCTGCTGCGGCGCCGGCGCTGCGGACACCGCCAGCAGCGCCAGTCCGGCGACGAAGACCCGTCGCAGCACGCCCTTAGACGAGCCGCGAGTGCTTGACGGCGGCTTCGATGAAGCCCGCGAACAGCGGGTGCGGATCGAACGGCTTGGACTTGAGCTCGGGGTGGAACTGCACGCCGACGAACCAGGGATGGTCCGGCCGCTCGACGATCTCGGGCAGCGTGCCGTCGGGCGACATGCCCGAGAAGACCAGGCCGCCTTCTTCGAGCACCGGCTTGTAGGCGGTGTTCACCTCGTAGCGGTGGCGGTGGCGCTCGCTGATCGAATCGGTGCCGTAGATCGACGCGACCACGCTGTTGCCGCCAAGCTTGGCCGGATAGGCGCCGAGGCGCATCGTGCCGCCCAGGTCGCCGCCTTCCTCGCGCTTCTGCAGGCCGTCGGCGGTCATCCATTCGGTGATCATGCCGACCACCGGCTCTTGCGTAGGGCCGAACTCGGTGGTCGAGGCGTCGGCGATGCCCTGGGCGCGGACGCCCTCGATGCACGCCATCTGCATGCCGAGACAGATGCCGAAGAACGGCACATTGCGTTCACGCGCGAAGCGAACGCCGGCAATCTTGCCCTCGCTGCCGCGCTCGCCGAACCCGCCGGGGACGAGGATGCCGTGCATCGGCTCGAGCATCGCGGCGACTTCGGCCTCTTCCTGCTCGAACAATTCGGCGTCGAGCCAGCGGATGTTGACCTTCACGCGGTTGGCGATGCCGCCATGGACCAGCGCCTCGGTGAGCGACTTATAGGCGTCGGGCACGCCCATATATTTGCCGACCACACCGATGGTGACTTCGCCCTCGGGGTTCTGCAGCCGCTCGACGATGCCGCTCCAGCGGCTGAGGTCGGGCGCCGGGCCCGGCTCGATGCCGAAGGCCTTGAGCACTTCGCCGTCCAGGCCTTCGCCGTGATATTGCAGCGGCACCGCATAGATGCTCTTGGCGTCGAGCGCCGGGATCACCGCCGAGGTCGGCACGTTGCAGAACTGCGCGATCTTGGCGCGCTCGCCGGCCGGCAGCGGACGCTCCGAGCGGCACACCAGCACGTCCGGCTGGACGCCGAGCGCGGCGAGCTCGCGCACGCTGTGCTGGGTCGGCTTGGTCTTGAGCTCGCCGGCGGCGGCAATGTACGGCACCAGCGTCACGTGGATGCTGACCGTCTGGCCGCGCCCGAGATCGTTGCGGAGCTGGCGAATCGCCTCGATGAACGGCAGCGATTCGATGTCGCCCACCGTGCCGCCGATCTCGCACAGCACGAAATCGAGATCCTCGGTCTCGGCCTGGGCGAACGCCTTGATCGCGTCAGTCACGTGCGGGACCACCTGCACGGTGGCGCCCAGATAGTCGCCGCGCCGTTCGCGCTCGATGATCGTCTTGTAGATCCGGCCCGAGGTGACGTTGTCCGCCTGGCGCGCGGTCACGCCGGTGAAGCGCTCGTAATGGCCGAGGTCGAGGTCGGTCTCCGCGCCGTCGTCGGTGACGTACACCTCACCATGCTGGTGCGGCGACATCGTGCCGGGATCGACGTTGAGATAGGGATCGAACTTGCGGATGCGGACTCGATAGCCACGGGCCTGGAGCAGCGCCGCGAGGCTCGCTGCCATGAGACCCTTGCCGAGCGAGGAGACCACGCCGCCGGTGATGAAGATGTACCGCGCCATGGGAGAAAACGCCTAACGTCAAAGGGCGCAGACCGGCAAGCGTTAGAATCCGCCGGTCGCGCAAATTTTACGGTGAATCCGCCGCAAGTGCGGCGAACTACGGATGCTTACTGGCTGAACGGAACCGCGCTGTTGCCGGTCGGTGCCGTATCGTTGCCGGTCGGCGCCGGAGCGCTCGGGACCGTGAGCGGGGCGACCGCGGCGGGCGCCTTCTGCAGGCCGGCGTCGATCTTGGTCGAGTGCCGGGTGGCCGCCAGGAAGGCGAGCACGATGCTCATCAGGATGAACGCGGTCGCCAGGATCGCGGTCATGCGCGTCAGGAAATCGGCCGCGCCGCGTGCCGACATGAGACCGGCCGGGCTGCCGCCCGAGGTGAGACCGCCACCCTCCGACTTCTGAACGAGGATCACCCCCACCAGCAGGGCGGCGATGATGAACTGAACGACGAGGAGGAAGGTGAACATGAAATCCGGTGCCCGTTAGCGAAGGGCGCGACATAGGCGAGCCGCCCGGCGCAATCAACCGCCTGTTCCGCCCCCGGCTCCGGTGCCTGTGCGCAACCCCATGGCAGACCGGCATTTTCATCGCGATTTTCGCACAACATTTCGCCCGCGCACTGAAACCTAGTTGTAAAATGCGCGTTTGTTTCTTCGGTTCGATGCCGTGCCGGGCCTGAAACGAACGAGTGGTGCTTGTGAACGCTATGTCCGAACAGACCCTGTGGGGGTGGAAGAATACGCTGATCGATTATGTGCGCTCGGGCGAGCCCGATCTCACCAATCGGCAGATGGCGCTGCTGATGCTTGTATATCTGGACCCCGGCCCCCATACGGTGCGCGGTCTGGCGCGGGCGCTCAACGTCTCGAAGCCGGTGGTCACGCGTGCCTTGAATCGACTGGGCACGCTCGGCTATCTGCGCCGCCAGCGCGACGACACCGACAAGCGCAACATCTTCGTAGCGCGTACCGCGGAAGGGGCAGAGTTTCTTGCAGAGTTCGGGCATTTCCTCGCTGGCAACACCATCAGCGAGCCAGTCCCAGAGCGCGCCGACGCGTAAGCGTCTGGCGCTGGACGGCCGTTCGGCCGCGATCGATCCCCGGGTGGACGCCGTCCGCCCCGACATCGCCGATATCCGCCTCGCCGGCCGCGTTTTCGCGCCGCATTATGCATCGCCGATGCCGCGCGTGGTCCATTTCGAGACGCCGCTGCGCGCGACCGCCAAGGGCGACGAGCCGGCGCTGACCATGCTCCAGAAGGGCGATGTGTTCGAGGTTCTCGAAATCGCCGGCAGCCACGCCTGGGGCGTCGCCCCCGGTCCGGCCTTGGTCGGCTATATCGACGCATCGGCCTTGGGGGAGACCGAATGATCGCGCATGTATTCATCGACGGTGCCGCCGGCACCACCGGCCTGGAGATTCGCGAGCGCCTCGCCGGCCGTGCCGAGATCGAGGTGATGGTCCTGGACGACCAGGACCGCAAGGATCCGAAGAAGCGCGCGCAGGCACTCAACGCCGCCGATTTCGTCATCCTCTGCCTGCCCGACGACGCGGCGCGCGAAGCGGTGGCGATGATCGAGAACGAGCGGACGCGGGTGATCGACGCCTCCACCGCCTATCGCACCGCCGCTGACTGGACCTATGGCTTCGCCGAGCTCGAGCCCGGCCAGGCCGCGGCGATCGCCGAGGCGGCGCGGGTGAGCAACCCCGGCTGCTACCCCACCGGATTTCTTGCGCTGGTCCGCCCGCTGATCCGCGCCGGGCTGATCCCGCACGACTTCCCGCTGAGCGTCAACGCCGTCTCGGGCTATTCGGGCGGCGGCCGTGCGATGATCGCCGAGTTCGAGGGCGACGGCCCGGAGGCGACCGCCACCGCCTTCCGGCCCTATGGCCTGTCGCTTGCCCACAAGCATGTGCCCGAGATGCAGAAGCATGCGCGGATCGAGCATCCGCCGATCTTCCTGCCCTCGGTGGCGCGCACCTATCGCGGCATGATCGTCGAGGTGCCGCTGCCGCTGTTCGCCTTCACCCGCAAGCCCTCGGTCGAGGCGCTGGAGAACGTCCTGCGCGACGCCTATCGCGATTCGCCGGTGGTGCAGGTGCTGCCCGCCGATGTGCCGACGGTGTCGATCGAGGAAAATGCCGGCACCGATCGCCTGTCGGTCCGCGTGTTCGGCAATGACGAGACTCGCCAGGCGCGGCTGATCGCCACGCTCGACAATCTCGGCAAGGGCGCTGCGGGTGCCGCGGTGCAGAACCTCAACATCATGGCCGGGCTCGATCCGACCGCCGGGCTGGTGCTCTAACTACCCCGCTCCTGCCTTCTTGTCCCCCTCCTGCCTGCGAGAGGGGACAAGAAGGCAGGAGCGGAATAAAACTCCAAAATTTGCCGCCTTCGCATACCTATTCCTCCCCTCCGGCTTGATCTTTCGGCCGCATTGGTGTCTCGCGGGGCGAACCAATCGAGAGGGAAATGATGCAGCAGCCCGTCGGCAAATTGCTTCTGTTCGGTGCCACCGGTGATCTGGCGCAGCGCATGCTGCTCCCCTCGCTCTACGCGCTGCACGCCGATGGCCTGTTACCCGATGGCCTCACCATCACCGGCACCGCGCGCTCCGAGCATGACGACGAGGGCTATCGCGCCTTCGCCGCCAAGGCGCTCGACCAGTTCCTGCCCGCCGATCGGAAGGACGACAGCGCTGTCGCCGGCTTCCTCCAGCGCGTGCACTATCAGACGCTCGATGCCTCGCAGACCGAAGGCTATGCCGCGCTGAAGGAAAAGCTGGGCGACATCTCCGGCGGCCTCGCCATCTTCCTGTCGACCGCGCCCTGGTTGTTCGGCCCGACGATCAAGGGCCTCGAATCGGCGGGCCTCGCCGGCGAGAATGTCCGCATCAGTCTGGAGAAGCCGCTCGGCCGCGACCTCGCCTCCAGCCGCGAGATCAACGACATCGTCGCGGAGGCCTTTCCCGAGGAGCGCACCTTCCGGATCGATCACTATCTCGGCAAGGAGACGGTGCAGAACATCCTGGCGCTGCGCTTCGGCAACTCGCTGTTCGAGCCGGTGTGGAACGCCCGCGGCATCGACAGCGTGCAGATCACCGTCTCGGAGACGGTCGGCCTCGAAGGCCGCGCCGGCTTCTACGAGGATACCGGCGCGCTGCGCGACATGGTGCAGAACCACATGCTCCAGCTCGTCGCGCTGATCGCGATGGAGCCCCCTGCCCGCTTCGACGGCACCTCGATCCGCGACGAGAAGGTCAAGGTCCTGCGCTCGCTGCGCAAGATCCCGCCGGCCGAGGCGCCCAACCTGACCGTCGTCGGCCAATATGGCGGCGGCGCGGTGAAGGGGCAGATCGTGCGCGATTACGCCACCGATCTCGGCAAGGACTCGCGCACCGAGACCTTCGTCGCGATCAAGGCGCATGTCGACAATTGGCGCTGGCAGGGCGTGCCCTTCTATCTGCGTACCGGCAAGCGGCTCGCCGAGCGCCGCTCGGAAATCGTCATCCAGTTCAAGCCGGTGCCCCACTCGATCTTCGCCGAGCGCGGCGGCATGCTCCAGCCCAACGCGCTGGTCATCCGCCTCCAGCCGGAAGAATATGTCCAGCTGCTGGTGATGGCGAAGCAGCCGGGCCTCGACCGCGAGGGCTATCGCCTGCGCGAAGTGCCGCTCAACCTCAGCCTCGACGCCGAGTTCGCCGGCACCACCCGCCGCATCGCCTATGAGCGCCTGCTGCTCGACCTGATCGAGGGCGATCCCACGCTGTTCGTCCGTCGCGACGAAGTGGAAGCGCAGTGGGAATGGATCGACGCGATCCGCGCCGGCTGGGACGCCAACGATCTCAAGCCCAAGCCCTATGCCTCGGGCAGTTGGGGGCCCTCGCTCTCGATCGCGCTCACCGAGCGCGACGGGGTGCATTGGCACGAATGAACGGGGCAAGCGCCTTATCTACAGACGTCATCCCGGCGAAAGCCGGGATCCATTGCCCTCACCGTCTCGGCTCCATCCCCGGCGTCGCTGTAAAATGGATCCCGGCTTTCGCCGGGATGACGGTTGAAGGGCGAGCGAAACCGCGAGCCAAACCCTATATCGGACCCGCGCGGCGCCTGCGCCGCTGACCAGGTCCCACCGAAACCCAAGGAGCTTACATGACGACCGAAATCGAATGGTGGGACTATGACGACTCCGCCGAGATGGGCGACGCGCTCGCCGGCGACGTGCAGTTCATCATCGAAAGCGCGATCGATGCGCGCGGCGCCGCGGTCATCGCGCTCGCCGGCGGCCGCACTCCTGGCCCGATCTATGCCAAGCTGAGCAAGGCCAAGCTCGACTGGAAGCGCGTGACGATCATCCCCACCGACGATCGCATCGTACCGATGGGCGACCCGATGTCGAACGTCACCGGCCTCGCCAAGGTGTTCCTGCCGCTCGGCGCCCGCGTTATCCCGGTCGTCAGCGAGAAGGCCGACGACTACAAGGCCGCCGGCCGCGCGGCGGACGCACGCCTGCAGGATTTTCACTGGCCGCTCGACCTTTGCCTGCTCGGCATGGGCGCCGATGGCCACACCGCCTCGATCTTCCCCGGCCCCGATCTCGCCGAAGCGCTGACCGGCCCCAAGGAGCGCCGCGCGTTGGGCGTGATGCCCGATCCGCTGCCGCCCGAAGCCCCGGTCCCCCGCGTCTCGCTGTCGCTCGCCGCGATCGTCTCGGCCCGCGCACTGATGATCGCGATCACCGGCCAGGAGAAGAAGGACGTGCTGGAGCGCGCGATTGCCGAAGGCGCCGGCTCGACCCTGCCGATCGGCCGCGTGCTCGCCGAAACCGAACTGCCCGTCGACATCCACTGGAGCCTGTAAATGGCCACGCTGAACGCCGAAATCGCAGCCGTCACCGATCGGGTGATCGAGCGGTCCAAGGCGGGCCGCACCGCCTATCTCGACCTGATCCGCCGCGAGCGCGATTCGGGCAATGATCGGCCCAAGCTGGGCTGCGCCAACCTCGCCCACGCCTATGCCGGCACCGAGGAACAGCGCGACGCGCTGAAGACCGGCAACCGCATGAACATCGGCATCGTCACCTCGTACAACGACATGCTGTCGGCCCATGCGCCCTATTATCGCTATCCCGAGCAGATGAAGGTCTGGGCGATGGAAGCCGGTGCCACCGCGCAGGTGGCGGGCGGCGTGCCTGCGATGTGCGACGGCGTGACCCAGGGCTATCAGGGCATGGAGCTCTCGCTGTTCAGCCGCGACACCATCGCGATGGCGACGGCGGTGTCGCTCAGCCACCGCGTGTTCGAAGGCGCTGCGCTGCTCGGCATCTGCGACAAGATCGTGCCGGGCCTGCTGATGGGCGCGCTCCGCTTCGGCCACCTGCCGATGGTGCTGATCCCCGGCGGCCCGATGCGTTCGGGCCTGCCCAACAAGGAAAAGGCCGCGGTGCGCGAGCGCTATGCCGAGGGCAAGGCGACGCGCGAGGAGCTGCTCGAGTCCGAGATCGCCGCCTATCACGGCAAGGGCACCTGCACCTTCTACGGCACCGCCAACTCGAACCAGATGATGATGGAGGCGATGGGCCTCCACGTTCCCGGCTCGGCCTTCGCCAATCCGGGCACCAAGCTGCGCCAGGAGCTGACCCGCCACGCCGTCCACCGCCTCGCCGAGATCGGCTGGAACGGCGACGACTATCGCCCGATCGGCCATGTCGTTGACGAGCGCGCGATCGTGAACGCGGCGATCGTGCTGCTTGCCACCGGCGGCTCGACCAACCACCTGATCCACGTCCCCGCCTTCGCGCGCGCGGCCGGCATCACCATCGACTGGGAGGATTTCGATCGCCTCTCGCGCGTGGTGCCGCTGATGACCCGCGTCTATCCGAACGGTTCGGCCGACGTGAACCAGTTCGAGGATGCCGGCGGCCCGTCCTTCGTGATCAAGGAACTGCTCCGCGCCGGGCTGATGCACGGCGACGCGCTGACCATCGCCAAGGACGGGATGGCCGCCTATGGCCGCAAGCCCGACATTGCGGGCGACGCGCTGGTCTGGACCGAGCATGGCGCGACGAGCAACGACGAGAATATCGTCCGCACGGTCGAGACCGCCTTCTCCCCCGAGGGCGGCTTCCGCATCCTCAAGGGCAATATCGGCCGCGCCTGCATCAAGGTCTCGGCGGTCGAGCGCGAGCGCTGGATCATCGAGGCCCCGGCCCGCGTCTTCTCGGACCAGCTGGACGTGCTGGAGGCGTTCAAGGCCGGCGAACTGGAGCGCGACGTGATCGTCGTGGTCCGCTTCCAGGGTCCGCGCGCCAACGGCATGCCCGAGCTGCACAAGCTCACCCCCCAGCTGGGCGTGCTCCAAAATCGCGGCTTCAAGGTGGCGCTGGTCACCGACGGGCGCATGTCGGGTGCCAGCGGCAAGGTGCCGGCGGCGATCCACCTGTCGCCGGAGGCCCTGGGCGGCGGCCCGATCGGCAAGGTGCGCGACGGCGACATCCTCCGCCTCGATGCCGAGGCCGGCACGCTCGAAGCGCTGGTCCCGGCCGACGAGTGGGACGCGCGCGAGCATGCGGTCGCTCCGCCGCCGGCCGTCGGTACCGGCCGCGAGCTGTTCGCGATGATGCGCCACCACTGCGACGAAGCCGAGAAGGGCGCGTCGGCGATGCTGCACGAAGCCGGCCTGTAAGACTGTAACGCATGTAAATCATGCCCGGTACGACCGCGCGGACTTTACATCCGCGCGGCGGACGGGAAGAAGGACGGCCGCCCACTGGCAACGTTGACAGGGGCGCCAGAGAGAGGATCGAAATCGGATGGAAGTCGTCGCCGTCGACATCGGGGGGACCCACGCGCGCTTCGCAGTGGCGGAGGTGGCGGAAGGCCGCGTCGTCTCGCTCAGCGAGCCGATCACCCAGAAGGTGGCCGAACATCCCAGCCTGCAGCTCGCCTGGCGCGCCTTCGGCGAGAAGCTCGGCCGGCCGGTGCCAAAGGCCGCCGCGATCGCGGTCGCCTCGCCGATCAACGGCGATCTGATCAAGCTCACCAACAATCCCTGGATCATCCGCCCGCCGCTGATCCCGGATCGGCTGGGCGCCGATACCTGGACGATCGTCAACGATTTCGAGGCGATCGGCCATGCCGTCGCGCAGCTCGAGGACGAGGCGTTCCTCCATCTCTGCGGGCCCGATACGTCGCTGCCCGACAAGGGCTCGATCACCGTCTGCGGCCCGGGCACCGGCCTCGGTGTCGCGCAGGTGTTCCGCCACCGCGGCGGCTACGACATCATCGCGACCGAGGGCGGGCATAGCGACTTCGCCCCGCTCGACGCGATCGAGGACGCGCTGGTCAAGCGCCTCCGCCGCACCTATCAGCGCGTCTCGAAGGAACGCATCGTCGCCGGCCCGGCGATCGTCTCGATCTACGAGACGCTGGCCGATCTCGAAGGCGTGCCGGTCGCCCGTCTCGACGACAAGGCGATCTGGACGCTGGCGCTGGAGGGCAAGGACAGCCTGGCGGTGGCCGCGCTCGACCGCTTCTGCCTCAGCCTGGGTGCCGTCGCGGGCGACCTCGCGCTGGCGCATGGCCCGAAGGCCGTGGTGATCGCGGGCGGTCTGGGCTTGCGCCTGAAGGACCATCTGCTGCAATCGGGGTTCGGCGAGCGATTCGTCGCCAAGGGGCGCTTCCGCTCCCTGATGGCGACGATCCCCGTCAAGCTGATCACCCATCCCCAGCCGGGCCTGTACGGCGCAGCCGCCGCCTTCGCCCAGGAGCATGCACAGTGAGCGACACCCGCCTTTCGATCGAAGCCATCATGCGCACCGCGCCGGTCATCCCGGTGCTGGTGATCGACGACGCCGCCAAGGCGCGTCCGCTCGCCGAGGCGCTGGTGAAGGGCGGCCTGCGCGTGCTCGAAGTGACGATGCGCACCCCGGCGGCACTCGAAGCGATCCGCGAGATGAAGAAGGTGCCGGGCGCGATCGTCGGCGCCGGTACCGTCGTCAACACCCAGCAGTTCGAGCAGGTCATGAAGGAGGACGCCGAGTTCATCGTCTCGCCCGGCCTCACCGATCGCCTGGGCGACGCGATCGCGCGCAGCGGTGTGCCGTACCTGCCGGGCATCGCCAATGCCGGCGATCTGATGCGCGGCATGGATCTGGGCCTCAGCCACTTCAAGTTCTTCCCGGCCGAAACTTCGGGCGGGCTCAAGGCGCTCAAGGCGCTTGCAGCACCCTTCTACCAGGCGAAGTTCTGCCCCACCGGCGGCATCAGCCTGGCGAGCGCGCCGGAATGGCTGGCGTTCGATCCGGTGCTTTGCGTCGGCGGCAGCTGGATCGCCAGCGGCTCGCTGGAAGAGGTCGAAGCCAAGGCCCGCGAGGCGGCGGCGCTGCCGCGCTGACATTTCGCATCTAAGCCCCTCCTCCCCTGAAGGGGAGGGGCTTGCAGTCCTACCCCCCTTGCCCCTCCCCAATATACGAACCATATACGCTCCGTACGTTCACCTCTACCGGAGCACTCATGGGCATCGTGAAAATCGCCGACGACCTCCACGAGGAGGCCCGCCGCGCCAGCGCGGTGATGTGCCGCTCGATCAACGCCCAGGCGGAGTACTGGATGAAGATCGGCATGCTCGCCGAGGCGAATCCCACCCTGCCCTTTAACGAGATCGTCCGCCGCCAGCTTGCCGAGGCGCAGGTCGGCGCCGCCGCGCTCGAGGCCGCCTGAGATGGTCAAGACTCCGGAAGAGCTCGACTTGATGCGCGAGGCGGGCCGGCTGCTCGCCCAGGTGTTCGAGATGCTCGATCGCACGCCCCTCGCCGGCATGTCGACGCTCGAGATCGACACGCTGGTCGAACGCTACATCACCGACGAACTCCACGCCCGCCCCGCCAGCAAGGGGCAATATGGCTATGGCTTCGTGCTCAACTGCTCGATCAACCATGTCGTCTGCCACGGCGTGCCCGATGCCGGCACGATCGTGCAGGACGGCGACATCATCAACCTCGACATCACGCTGGAAAAACACGGCTTCATCGCCGACTCGAGCAAGACCTACATGGTCGGCACCGTTTCGCCCCAGGCGAAGCGGCTGGTCAAGGTGACGCAGGAGGCGCTGTGGAAGGGCATCGCCCAGGTCCGCCCGGGCGCGACGCTGGGCGACATCGGCGCGGCGATCGAGCGCCACGCCAAGCAGCACGGCTATGCCATCGTGCGCGACTATTGCGGCCACGGTATCGGCCGCGAGATGCACGAGGAACCCTCGGTCCTCCATTTCGGCCGTCCCGGCACCGGCATGAAGCTGCGCGAGGGCATGACCTTCACGATCGAGCCGATGCTCAACCAGGGCACCCGAAAGGTGACCACGCTCGACGACGGCTGGACGGTGGTGACCAACGACCGCAAGCTCTCCGCGCAGTTCGAGCATACCGTGGCAGTGACGGCCACGGGCGTGGAAGTGCTGACGCTGCGCGAGGGCGAACGCGCGCTGGCCTAATCGCCACGGTTGCGAAACGGCCCGGCGATCCCCACTTACATGCTATCGTCGGCTTCCCCTCCCGTAAGCGCCGGCGGCTGGGTCCATCATGTTCTCGCTTGCGCAGCTCGGATATGCCGATGGATCTCGCCTATCTCCTTTCCCGCCACCAGAACGCCCTGACCCGCGCCGGCACCGCCGCGTGCATATCCTCGCGTGCGGCGCATCGCGCGTTCGCCGCTGGCTATGCCGAGCGCATCGCCGCCTATCGACAGGCCCATGCCATGACGGTCGCCGCCTGATGGGCGCGATCACCAAGGTCGCGGTGGGCGCGACGTCGGACGAGCTCGATCGCAAGCGCTTCCGCGGCACCACCAAGACCAAGCTGGCGCCCGAGGTCATCGCGCGCCAGTCGCGGGTAGCGCTGCTCGCCTTCCAGGCGCTCCCCGATCGCGAGACCGCGCGGCTGTTCCTCAACAGCGAGGACGAGGCGCTCGGCGGCCGCCCGATCGACGTGGCGAGCGCGAGCGAGGCGGGCGCAGAACGCGTCGCCGCGATGTTGCGCGCCCGGATGGCACCGGCCGCCAAGATCGATTAAGCCCGCGCCATGGCCGAACGCTTCGAACGACACCGCCAGCCCTGGCGCCCCGACGAGCTGCAAAAGCTCCACACCCTCGCCAAGAAGGGCATGCCGCTGCGCGCCATCGCCAAGGCGCTCACCCGCAGCGAGGAATCGGTGAAGGAACGCGCCAAGCTCGACGGGCTGTCGATCGCCAAGCTGCACTGAGCCGGGCAGGTCGCCCGCTTAGGCGCAGGTGACCGAAGTCCGCCGCCGCCGGGCGCGGAGCGCGCCGCCCATCAGCCCGAAGCCGCCGAGCATCAGCGCCCATGCCGCCGGCTCGGGTACCGGGCTGGCGGTCAGGCGCGCGCCGACGGTGAAGGGGCCCACGCCGGCATAGGCGGCGTTGATCGCATCGACGCCGGCCTGGTTCAGCTCGATCGTATAGCCCGCGGCCCCGGCGCTCACGGTGATCTTGCCGAGTACCGCGCCCGAGCCGAGATCGTCGAAAATGCCCTCGGCACCATTATATTGCTGCAGCCCGACGATCGAGCTGGTCACGTCGTACAGCGTCAGCTCGAGCGGCCGCCCGGTCGCATTGCCATAGCCGTCGACGAGCGCGTTGCCGATGGTCAGCGATGCACTGGTCACCGGTCCCGTCGGGAAGAAGCTGAAGAAGGAGCGATACTCCGTCGTCGAGCCCCAGCTGGTCACGCTGCCGGTGAAGTAATTGGTCCAAGCGTTATAGTGCGTGCCGTTGCTGTCGAACCAGCCGGTCTGGAAGGCATTGATGCTGCCGGCCCCGTTCACCGTAAGCTTGACCGAGCCGCTGGGCGAATTGTTGAAGAGGTAGAAGTCCGCCGCGAGGGCGGGCGTGGTGCCAACGGCGGCAAGCAGCAACGCTGCGCTCGCCAGAACTCGACTTTGCATCGCAAGACCTCCCCGGAATGCATCCCCATGCATTGATAGTTAACGGTGGGTTATCCCAAACCATGGTGGAGTCAAGACAAGCGATTCCGTCGCTGTCCCGTAATTGATCAACAGCTTAGCCGGCTATATTCCAGATCATCCGGCAGCGGCGCGCTTCGCTCGCACCAGCGCCGCATCGAGCGCGGACAGGAAGCGCGAGCGGTCTCCCTTGCCGAAGGGCGGCGGCCCGCCGATGCGATCGCCGCCGGCGCGCAGATCGGCCATGATCGCGCGCACCGCCACCGCGCTGCCGATCGAACTGGTCGTGAAAGGCTTGCCGTTGGGCGCGAGCACCGCCGCCGCGCCGGCCTTGAGGCAGCGATCGGCGAGCAGGATATCCGCGGTGATCACCACCGAACCGGCATCGGCGTGGTCGGCGATCCAGTCATCGGCGGCGTCGAACCCGTCGTTCACCACCACGCGGGTGAGCAGCGGGTGCTGCGGAATGCGCAAATGGGCGTTGCTCACGATCGTCACCGGCACCTCCATCCGCCAGGCGACCTTGTAGATTTCCTCCTTCACCGGGCAGGCATCGGCATCGACGAGGATATGGGGCGTGATCGGCATGGCCCCCCCTGCCACAGCCGCTCCCGAAACGCGACCTCCCCGCCGCTTGCAAAAAGAACAAATGAGAAACAAATCGCTTTCCTACAGATGCGATCCATGCCTATCCTCGGCCCCATGCAGCCCGAAGACGACGATCCCTTCGACTTCGCGCCGGTCGCCACCAGCCCGCGCGTCGATGGCTGGAGCGCCGAGCGGCAGCGCGCCTTCATCGCCGAGCTCGCCAGCCATGGCGGCGTCGCCGCGGCGGCGCGCGCGGTGGGGATGACGCCGCAGAGCGCGCGGCGGCTGCGCACCCGCCCCGATGCGGCCGGCTTCGTCCGCGCCTGGGATGCGGCGGTCGACCAGGGCCGGCTGATGGCGCTCGATCTGGCGATGAAGATCGCCCGCGAAGGGCGACTGGTGCCGATCACGCGGCGCGGCAAGATCATCGGGCATCGCCGCCGCTTCGACAGTCGGCTGCTGTTCGCCGCCTGCTATGGCGAGCCGATGCAGCGCTACGAACGCGAAGCGCGGGCGGCGCTGGAACCAGCCCCGCCCGCGTCGCGGCCGGGATCGCGCTGATGTCGATTTCCCGGAACTTTCGGAACTTTTGCGGCCTCAGAAACGCAAGCTGATCCAGCCGGCGAGGAAATGCGATCCCTTCGATCCCACTGCCTTGAGCACCGCGCCGGGCTCGAAATATTCGTAGCGGCCGATCACCGAGACGCGCGGGCTGACCTTCCAGGTCGCCTGCAGCCGCGCCGCGTCGCCGACATGCGCGCCCTTCACCAGCTGGGTGCCCGCATAGGCGGTGCCGGCGCCGCGATAAACGGCGTCGGTCGCGTCGACACGCAGGCTGTGCTGCAGCTCGGCGGTGAGGTCGAGCGACGTGCTCGGCGAAATGGTGACGTTCGGCGAGACCTGGAACAGATTGCTCAGGCCAAGCACCAGCTGGTAGCTATAGGCGATCGATCCGGCGGTGATCACCCGCGTGTTGCGGATCGTGCCGCTGCCATAGGCGCCGCCGCCGCTCCCGTAATCGAAGTGAATGCCGGGCTTGGGCTTCAGCCCCTTCTTGCTCAGGCTGTAGGTCTGCGCCGCCTGGAGGAACCAGGCATCGATCGGCCGGCCGGCAAGGTCGCCGCCCTGGTGGTTGACCAGCCAGTCGAAGGTCAGCTTGCCCATGCTGCCCCAAAGGCGGGCGCCGTAATAATGGCGGATTTCGACCCCGCTGGTCTTGCCCCACTTCAACATGTCGTTGCGCTCGCGCCAGAAGAAGGGATCGAAGAAGATCTTGCGCTTGGCCTGGTTGGCGAGGACGACGCCGAAGGTGACGCCCGAGAATCGCGTACCGTCGTCGATCCGGTCGTCGCCGCTGCCGCCCAGGCCGAGCGTGGTCTGCTTGAAATCGAACAGATCGGCGCGGAACTGCGCGAACGACACCCAGGCACGGCCGCCGTTGAGCTCCGTGTGCATCGAGTTGTCGTCCTTCACCGAGATCAGCCCCGGCGCACCGTCGGTGAACTCCTGCCGGCCATAGCGCACCCCGGCACTGACGCCCGGCAGCACGGTGCCGCTCAGCTCGACGAAATATTGCTGGGCGAACAGGTCGTTGCGCGATTTGCCCGCCGGCGTGCCGATATTGTACCCGGACAGCCCGCCATGAGCGAGCTCGCCATAGGCGCGCAGCGGGCCGACATGCACGTCCGCGCCGGCGAAGATGCGCAGCAGCTGCTCCTCGCGATGCGGCCCCTTGGAGAGCCCGGGCTGCGATACGAGCTGCTCGCGCAGCCGGATCTCACCCGACAGCGTGACATAGGCCAGGCCATCCCCGGCGATCGGCAGATATTTCAGCCGATCGAGCGGATCGTCGCGCTTCTTGGGATTGCGCATGCCGCGCCAGTCCTCGGCCCAGCGCGAGGTGTTGTAGCCGCCCAGCTTGATGCCGAACCCGTCGGCCTGCGACGGATAGGTGAAGGTGGCCGGGGAGGAAGGCGCGCGCGGCGTCACCGCCTCGGCGGGGGGCGTCGACTTCTGCGGCGGGATGCTCTGCTGCGGCCCGTCCTGGGGCACTTCGGCGATCACCAGCAGTGCGGCGGGTTCGATCGCCGCTTCGGTCTGGGCGAATGCGGGCGCGGCGCCGAGCGAGAGGCCGATCGTGGCGACCAGGGGCAGGAACAATTGGGAACGCGACATGGGAAAATCCGTGCTGGCACGGCGCCGCAATGCCTCGTCCCTGTCCCTGTGAACGGGGCAATGCTGCGCCTCGGGAGGGCGGCGGGCCGCCCCCGGATATCGGGTCTTGCGAAGGTGGCGGGCGGTGCCGTCGCGGCACTGCCCGCCGGGCAATCAGAAGCTCGCCCACTCCTCGGCACCGGCCATGGCCGGTGCCGCGCGGGGTGCCGCTGCCGGAGCCGGACGGGGCGCGGCGGATGCCGAGCGCGCCCGCGCACGTACCGGCGCTGCGTTGCCGATCTTGAACCGCGCCGCCTGCTGGGTGAGGCCGCTCACCTCGCCGGCCAGGTTGCGGGCGGCAGCGGAGGTCTGCTCCACCATCGCCGCGTTCTGCTGGGTCGAATGGTCCATCACACCGACCGCCGTGGCGATCTCGCTGATCGCCGAGGACTGGGCGCGATTGTCGATGGCGACCACCTCGATGAACTCGTGCACCTGGCTGACGCTGCTGGTGATGTTGGCGAGCGCCGCATCGACCTTCTTCACCGAGTCCACCGCGACGACGATGTCGGCCTGGGTAGTGGTGAGCTGTTCGCGGGCACGGCGGGCCTCTTCTTCCGCGCGCATCGCCAACGCCGAGACGAGGTCGGCGACGACGGCAAAGCCACGGCCCGCCTCGCCTGCCCGACCGGCCTCGACGGCGGCGTTCATCGCAAGGACGCGGGTCTGGAAGGCGATCTTGTCGACGCCCTCGATCACGGTGTCGATGCCGCGCGCGCTTTCGGACACCCGCTCCATTGCCGCCGTTGCATCGGTGGCGGTGGTACGGCCGGAGTCGACGATGCCGATCGCTTCCTGGGTGAAGCCCACCGTCTTGTCGGCCGCGTCGGCGCTCGACTTGAGGCGATCGTTCATCTGCTGGAGCGCGGCCGAGGTCTGCTCGAGGCTGGCGGCGTTGCTTTCGGTGCGGCGGGCGAGATCGTCCGACGCCGCCGAGATCTCGGTCGAGCCGGTCTCGATGCTGCGCGAGGCCTCGGACAGCACGCCGATCAGCTCGCGGAGATTCTCCAGCGCGGTGTTGAAGTTGTCGCGGAGGCTGCCGTACGCTGGCGGTACCTGGGTGGTGATCGCGCTCGTCAGGTCGCCCTCGGACATGGCGTGGAGCTTTTCCGAGAGCAGCTGGACGATCGCCTGCTGGTCGGCGTCCGCGGCGGCCTTGGCGGCCTCGGCATGGACCTTGGCCTCGGCATTCTGGCGGAACACCTCCAGCGCCCCTGCCATCGCGCCGATCTCGTCCTTGCGGCCCGAGCCCGGGATCGCCGCGGCCGTGTCGCCGCCGGCCAGGCTGCGCATCCGGGCGGTGATGGCGCCGAGCGGCAGCGTGATCGAGCGACTGACGAAGAGGACGGCGACGACCAGCACCAGCACGATCACCAGCGCTGCCATGGCGAGCTTGATCTCGGCATCCTGCACCGCTGCCTGGATTTCCTCGTCGAACACGCCGGTCGCGACCACCCAGCCCCAGGGCTTGAAGGCGCGGACGTACGAGATCTTGGACTTGATGCCCTTCCCGCCCGGCAGTTCATATTCGTACGATACGACGCCGGCGCCCTGCTCGGCAGCGACCTTCACCATCTCGCGGAAATGATGGGCGCCCGCGGCATCGGTGCTGTCATAGGCCGACTTGCCGACCTTCTCCGGCTTCACCGGGTGCATCACCATCATGTGATTGGTGTCGAGAATGAAGAAATAGTCGCTCGCGCCGAAGCGCATCGAACCGATCACCTTCTTGGCGGCGGCCTGGGCGTCCGCCTGCCGCATCCGGCCGGCGCGCTGCTCGGCTTCGTAATAGTCCAGCTGGCTATAGGCGATGTCCACCGCCTGCTTGGTTCGTTCTTGAAAACTCTTGGTGAGCGAGCTGTCGAGCTGGTTGATCGACAGAAGAATGACCAGCACCAGGCCGACCAGCGACCCCGCGCCTATGATAAATAACCGGTTACCAATGCTGATATCATTCAAAAAGCGCACCACGACCTCCGGATATGTCCATTCCGGATTGTTATAGAGCGATGCAGTTCGAGAGATTCTTTTTCGTATGACTTATTTCGCATTCGCAGCAAAACGAATCGAAACGTTTTCAAATGCTAACAACAGTCGAACTGGACCTTCCGGAATTATGCGGAGGTGGAGGAGCGCCCAGCTGGCACTCCTCCTTGTCCAGCGTCAGTTCTGGGCCGCCTTGGCGGCGGGCCGAGCCGGCGGCTGGGCGGAGGCGGCAGTGCGCAGCGCCTCGTCATACCAGGCCGCGAGGTCGCGGTGCATCTGCGGCATGGTCGTGGGGTTGAGGTAGACCATGTGGCCCGCGTCATAATAGGTGAAGCGGATGTTCTTCTGCAGCTGCGCATCGAGCAGCATGTGGCTGACGTCGAACTCCGCGCCGTAGAACGGGGTGGCGAAGTCGTAATAGCCGTTCATGAAGAGCACCTTCAGATACGGATTGGTCCGCATCGTATAGGCCAGGTCGACGGCACTGTCCGGGGCGAGATGGGTGCCGCTGCCGTCGGGCGCGCGGTGCTTCCAGTCCCAGTCGAAGCCGGGGCCGCGCGCCGTCATGCGATAGGGCATGTCGGTCTTGTAGCCGAGCACGCGCGTCGCATAGTCCTGGAAGGTGGCGACGAAGGCGCCGGTGACCGCGGTCGAGGCCGGATCGTCGCTCGGGCTGTCGGCATTGGCGTCGGTCATGTTGAGCAGGTAGCGCGAGTCCAGCCGGCCGACGGCAAGGCGACGATCGCGCAGCAGCTCGGTCTGGAAGCGCGGCAGGGTCAGGCGCAGGTCGGCGCGCAGGATGTAAGCCTCGCTGATGCCGGTGTATTCGGACATCTTCCTGGCCACCGCCGCCTTCTCCTCGGCCGAGATGGCCGAGCCCTTGGCGAGCGCCGCGGCATAGGGTCCGCTGGTGAAGGCGCGAACCTCGGCGAGGAAGGTCGGCAGGTCCGCGGGGCGGTTCTGCAGCCGGTTATGATACCAGGCCGTCGCCGCCATGGTCGGGAACAGGGTGAGGAAATTCTGGTCGTAGCCGGGCTGGCGAACACCATAGTTCATGATCGTCGAGAACTGGACCATCCCGTTGAGGCTCAGCCCCGCATCCTCCAGCTTGGCCGCGACCACCGGGTTGCGCAGCGTGCCATAGCTTTCGCCGAACAGGAACTTCGGCGAAGGCCAGCGATCGAACTTGCTGGTGTAGCGCAGGATCGCGCGGGCAAAGCCGTCGGCATCCTGGTCGACGCCCCAGAAATCCTTGCCGGTCTTGTCCCCCAGCGGCCGCGACCAGCCGGCGCCGAGCGCGTCGATGAAGACGAGGTCGCTCTTGTCGATCAGCGAATCCGGATTGGGGCCGAAGCCATAGGGTGCCGGGCGGATATATTCGGGATTGGCGGTGGTGACGCGGACCGGCGCGAAGCTGCCCATGTGCAACCAGATCGTCGGCGATCCCGGCCCGCCATTGTAGAAGAAGGTCACCGGCCGCTGCTCGCGCGCCGCTCCGTCACGGGTGTACGCGGTGTAGAAATAGGAGGCGGTGGGCTTGCCGTCATCGTCGCGGATGGTGAGCGTGCCGGCGGTGGCGGTATAGGCGATCCGCTGGCCGCCGACGGTGACGGCGCCATGGCTGACCGCCGTCGTTTCCTCCACCGAAGGCTTGGCCCAGGCGGCCTCGGCCTCGGCCTTCATCTGCTCGCGGTGGTCCGGGCCCTTTGCCGCCGGCTTGTCCTGCGCCCAAGCCGGGCTGGTGGTGGCGAGCAACAGGCACAGAAAGGCAGCACGACGCATTCAAATCCCCCTATGTTCTTGGATCAGGGAGACTTTGTTACATGGCTGCGCCGTCGAGACAAGCGCGCGAAAGTCGCGTTACATTTCCCCGCGCGCACGGCGAATGGCGTACCACTTCGCCACGTTCGCCTGGTGCTGTTCATAGGTCTCGGCGAAGACATGACCGCCGGTGCCGTCGGCCACGAAGTACAGCGCCTTGGACTGCGCCGGGTGCAGCACCGCGTCGATCGAGGCGCGCCCCGGATTGGCGATCGGGCCCTCGGGCAGGCCGCGCATCGCATAGGTGTTGTAACCGTTCTTCGCGCGCAGCTCCGACTGGAGAATGCGACGGCCGAGCGGCTTGCCCTTGGTGATCGGGTAGATGATCGTCGGATCGGCCTGGAGCGGCATGCCCGCCTTCAGTCGATTGGCATAGACCGCAGCCACCGTGGTGCGCTCGGCCGGCTTGGCCGTTTCCTTCTCGACGATCGAGGCGAGGATGATCGCCTCGCGCGGCGTCGTCACCACGAGCGCCTTGTCACGCTTGGCCCACGCCTTGGCGAGATAGTCGGTCATTGCCTTCTGCATCCGCGCCAGCACCGCCGCACGCGGTTCGTCGCGCACATAGGCATAGCTGTCGGGCAGCACCGAGCCCTCTTCTGGCGTCTTGGCGGTGCCGGTGAGCGCGGGCGCCTTGGCCAGCGCCTCGGCGACGAGGATCGAGGGCATTCCCTCGGGCACCGTCACCAGCCGCTGCAGCGTCTTGCCATCCTGCAGCATCGCGAGGATCTGGCGCGCGCTGCTCCGCGGCGCGATGCGATATTCGCCGGCGCGTATCGTGCCATTGCCGCCGAACGCCTTGGCGAAGGTCAGAAAGATCGGGCGCGACGTGATCGCCCCCGCCTTTTCCAGCTGCCGGGCGGCGCGGGAGAGTGTCGCGCCCTCGGGCACGACGACGCTCAGTTCCTGCGTTGCCGGCCCCGGCCCTGCCCAAAGGAACCAGCCCCCGCCAAAGGCCGCGACCAGCAGCAGCGCGGCGACGAGAAGGACGCGCGGCCCCCGGCTCCTGCGTGCGAGCGCACGCCTGGCGGGTCGAGGTCGCGCGTTCTTCGCCATCGGATCAGAGCGCCTTCATCACCAAGCTGGCATTGGTGCCGCCGAAGCCGAACGAGTTGTTCAGCACGGCCTTCACCTTCCGCTGCTTGGCGACGTGCGGCACGAGATCGATGCCCACGCAATTGTCGCTCGGATTGTCGAGGTTGAGCGTCGGCGGCACGATCTGGTCGCGCAGCGCAAGAATGCAGAAGATGCTTTCCACCGCACCGGCACCGCCGAGCAGGTGGCCGATCGCCGACTTGGTCGAGCTCATCGACGCGCCGCCGATGTCGTCACCGAACAGGCGACGCACCGCGCCCAGTTCGAGCTCGTCGCCCATCGGCGTCGAGGTGCCGTGCGCGTTGATGTAATCGATGTCGCCGAGCGCAAGGCCCGACTTGCGCATCGCCATCTGCATCGAACGGAACGCGCCCGAGCCTTCCGGATGCGGCGCGGTCACGTGATAGGCGTCGCCCGACAGGCCATAGCCGACGACTTCGGCGTAGATCTTCGCCCCGCGGCGCTTGGCATGCTCATATTCCTCGAGCACGACAACGCCCGCGCCTTCGCCCATGACGAAGCCGTCGCGGTCCTTGTCCCAGGGGCGGCTTGCCTTGGTGGGATCGTCGCGGAATCCGGTGGAGAGCGCACGCGCCTGGCCGAAGCCGGCGATGCCGATCGGGCACACGGTGCTTTCCGCGCCGCCGGCGAGCATGATGTCGGCATCGTCCATCGCGATCATCCGCGCGGCGTCGCCGATCGAGTGGGCGCCGGTCGAGCAGGCGGTGACCACCGCGTGGTTCGGACCCATCAGCCCATACTTGATCGAGACCTGGCCGGAGATCAGGTTGATCAGGCGGCCATGAACGAAGTGCGGCGAAACCCGCTTCGGGCCCTTCTCGGCGAGGACGAGCGATTCGCTCTCGATACCCGGCAGGCCACCGATGCCCGAACCGATCGAGCAGCCGGCGCGGAAGCGCATCTCTTCGGGCATGTCGGTGAGGCCGGCATCCTCGATCGCCTGGCCGGCGGCATCGATGCCGAAGACGATGAACGGATCGACCTGGCGCTGAATCTTGTGGTCGACGCGCTTGCCGGCATCGAAGCCATATTCATGATCGGCCGGCTTCACTTCGCAGGCATAGTTGCTCTGGAAATCCGTCGCGTCGAACTTGGTGATCGTGCCCGCGCCGGACTTGCTGGCGAGGATGTTCTTCCAGGCGGTTTCGACATCGGCCCCCAGCGGGGTGACGAGGCCCAGGCCGGTCACGACTACGCGGCGCATGGCAGTTCTCCAGTCAATTTCTGTTCGGTTCGTTCGTAATACAAAACGGCTCCCCGTCCGCATCGCCAAAGGCACGGGACGGGAAGCCGCCTAGTCGCAATTCCTGCCCATCGGGCCGGGAGCGCGTTTCGAGCGTCAGCCCTGCTGATGCTCGGAGATGTAGGCAACGGCGTCGCCGACGGTGCTGATCTTCTCCGCGGCGTCGTCCGGGATCTCGACCCCGAATTCTTCCTCGAAGGCCATCACCAGCTCGACGATGTCGAGGCTGTCCGCGCCGAGGTCATCGGTGAAGCTCGCGGTCGGCACCACGTCCTTGGCGTCGACGCCGAGATGGTCGACAACGAGCGCCTGCACGCGGGTGGTGATCTCTTCCTGGTTGGCCATGGTCCCTGTTTTCCTTTGTGATGGGGCTCTGAATCCGTTTTCCCGCACCTAGAATGCCGCCGGGGCGGTTGCAAGAGGGTGCCGCAAGGGCCCGCTCCCGTTATCGGGAAAAGTCGGCTGAAGCATATTCCAGCGTGTTGAGAAACGCAAAATATTGCGCGAGCAGTTCCGCATTGGCGCGGGTCTGTTGCGCTTCATCGGTAACGGCGGCGCGGATCAGGTCCTGCGTCGCCTTGGGGGTCAGCGGCTTGCGGCGCACCTCTTCGGGCAGTGCGGCGAACTGCTGGTCGAGCGTCGCGGGGTCGAAGCCCTTCGCCTGGACCACGCGCTTCGCCACCGGCAGGCCCACTTCCGCCAATGCATAGACGCCGGAGGCAGTGGCTGCCGCGCCGCTCCACCCGCGCTCATTGGCGCAGGCGGTGGTAGCGTCGTTGAGCCCGCGGGTGACCGCCGCCGAATAGCGCGGCCGCTGACCGGGCGTTCCCAGGTTCCGCTCGACATCGGCGGCCAGCTGCGCCTTCACCGCCGCGTCGAGCTTCTGCCCGACGCAGACAATCGAGGTGGGATCGGCCGGCGCCGCGAAGGCCGGGGCTGCGGTGGCAAGTGCAAGTGCTGCAGCAACAATCAAACGCATCGTCTTCCTACTCCACGCCCCCCGGCTGCTCGGCTCAGAGCATCGCCATCCCGCCGTTCACATGCAAGGTCTGGCCGGTGATATAGGCCGCTTCCTTGCTGGCGAGATAGACGACCGCCGCACCGATATCTTCGCCCTCGCCCAGCTTTCCGGCAGGAATGCGGCCGAGCAGCGCCTCTTTCTGCGCATCCGGCAAAACGTCCGTCATCGCCGACCGGATGAAGCCCGGCGCGACGCAGTTGACAGTGATGTTGCGGCTCGCGAGTTCCTGCGCCAGCGCCTTGGACATGCCGACCAGGCCGGCCTTGGACGCGGCATAGTTGGCCTGGCCCGGATTGCCGGTTGCACCGACGACCGAGGTGATCGAGATCATGCGGCCGAAGCGCGCCTTCATCATCGGCTTGGCGGCGGCGCGCATCAGGCGGAACGCGGCTTCCAGATTGACCTGGATCACCTGCTCCCACTCCTCGTCCTTCATCCGCATCGCAAGATTGTCGCGGGTAACGCCGGCATTGTTGACGAGGATGTCGAGCTTGCCACCCAGCGCTTCCACCGCCTGTGGTACCAGCGCATCTACCGCCGGGCGATCGGAGAGGTTGCAGGTCAACGCGACATGCTCGCCGCCCAGGCCGGCGCGGAAGGCTTCCAGCTTCTCGGCATTGGAACCCGACACCGCGAGCTTGGCGCCTTGTGCCGCGAGCGCCTTGGCGATCGCCGAACCGATGCCGCCCGATGCGCCCGTGACGAGCGCGGTCATTCCCGTAAGATCGAACATTTCCCGTATCTCCTCAGAGCGCCTTCACGAGCGCTTCAATGTCATCCATCGACACCACGCTGGTCACGCCGGCATCCGGAGTGATGCGCTTGACCATGCCGCCGAGCACCTTGCCGCCCAGCTCGACGAAATCATGCACGCCCGCATCGAACATCGCCGAAACCGATTCGCGCCAGCGGACCATGCCGGTCACCTGCTCGACGAGCAGAGTGCGGATCGTCGCCGGGTCGGCGACCAGGGCCGCAGTTACGTTGGCATAGACCGGCACCAGCGGCGCCTGGATCGCCACCTCGGCGAGCGCGGCGGCCATCGCGTCGGCGGCGGGCTGCATCAGCGGGCAGTGGAACGGCGCCGAGACCGGCAGCAGCAGCGCGCGCTTGGCGCCGTGGTCCTTGGCGATGGCCACCGCGCGCTCGATCGCGGCGCGGGCGCCCGAAATCACCACCTGGGTGGGATCATTGTCGTTGGCGACGGTGCACACCTCACCCTCGGCCGCGGCATCGGCGATCGCCTGCGCCTTGACGAGATCGGCCCCGAGCAGCGCCGCCATCGCCCCCTCGCCCACCGGCACCGCCGACTGCATCGCATCGCCGCGCTTCCGCAGCAGCTTCGCGGTCGTGGACAGGTCGAGCGCGCCGGCGGCGCACAGCGCGGTATATTCGCCGAGCGAATGGCCCGCGACGCAATCGGCCTTGTCGGCCAGGCGGATGCCGCCTTCCTTCTCGAGCACGCGCAGCACAGCGATGGCGTTGGCCATGATCGCCGGCTGGGCGTTGGCGGTGAGCGTCAGGTCGCCTTCGGGGCCCTCGCTCATCAACTTGAAGAGGTTCTGGCCCAGCGCCTCGTCGACTTCCTGGAACACTTCGCGCGCGGCGGGGCTCGCATCGGCCAAGGCCTTGCCCATGCCGACGGCCTGGCTGCCCTGGCCGGGGAAAAGAAACGCGCGCATAACTATGTCTCCTGCGGAAGCGCCGTGAATGGGCGAGCGCGTTACGGCGAGACATGGGGCGGACGCAAGCCTGCCGCTCGGCTACACCCGCCACAAAGTCGATGCCGAGCAGCATCCAACCGACAAGTCGACCCTTCACCCCATCAGCCCATCGACTGTAGCGATCTGGGGCAGTTGCCCGCTTTTGGCACGATTAACCAAAGTCCTTATCGTTGTTACAGTTACACGTCAGCCGTACCGTCCTCTCAAGTTCACTGATGCAGTAGCGGGAGGATTTGAAATGAAGATGAAGACGATGCTGGCCGGCGCGGCCGCCCTGATCGCGGCAGCACCTTGCGCCGCAAATGCCTCGATCATCGTTCCTGGAAAGTGCTCGTCGGTCGCGGCCTCGAGCGGATGCCTGTTTCTGGGCAATATCAACGGCAACGACAACGTCTTCAATCCGAACAGCTACAAGCAGGCGGAGCTCGTCTACAACGTCTACAACAATTTCGTCCCGAGCGCGCAGCCGAACATCACGCTCAACTATCTGTTCGACACCAGCAGCACGTCGGGCCTGATCACCGGCGCAGGCACCTCGTCGGGCACCTGGGCGACGCCGGGCTATGTGATCGACTATATGGCGGTGAAGGCCGGCAATTATTTCTCGCTCTACAAGGTCGCGGATCTGAGCAGCGGCAGCTGGAGCACGATGGACATCCCGCACGGCAAGAATGCCAAGGACCTGTCGCACATCGCCTTCTTCGGCTCCGCGGCAGTGGCGGGCGTGCCCGAGCCGGCGACCTGGGGCATGATGATCGCCGGTGTCGGCATGGCCGGGGGTGCCCTGCGCCGCCGCCGCGCCCGCCAGCAGCTGCGCGTCGCCGCCGCCTGATTGCGCTTGCATCCGCCCCCGCATTTGCGTAAGGGCGACCGATCGGAGCGGAGCAGCAATGCGTCCGCTCCGTTTGCTTTATCGAGACGACAGCCGGAGGGGCGACCGCATGGGGCGGCGTCAGCGATCGGCCAACAGGAAGAGAACGAATGGCTCTGTACGAGCATGTGTTCCTTGCGCGCCAGGATCTGGCACAGGCGCAAGTGGACGCGCTGGCGGAAACCGCCACCAAGATCGTCGAAGACAACAACGGCAAGGTCGTCAAGACCGAGACCTGGGGTCTTCGCAGCCTCGCCTATCGTATCGCCAAGAACCGCAAGGCGCACTACGTGATGCTCGAGATCGACGCACCGGCCGGCGTGGTCGCCGAACTGGAGCGCCAGACGCAGATCAACGAAGACGTGATCCGCTACATGACCGTCAAGGTTGACGGCCATGAGCAGGGCCCCTCGGTGATGATGCGCAAGGGCGACCGCGAGCGTCGCGGCCGTCGTGACCGCGATGGCAACTTCGAAGGCGAATAAGGAGCGTATAGACCATGGCACGACCCTTTTTCCGCCGCCGCAAGAGCTGCCCCTTCTCCGCGAAGGATGCGCCCCGGATCGACTATAAGGACGTCCGCCTGCTGCAGGGCTTCGTCTCCGAGCGCGGCAAGATCGTCCCCTCGCGCATCACTTCGGTGAGCGCGAAGAAGCAGCGCGAGCTGGCCCAGGCCATCAAGCGCGCCCGTCACCTGGGCCTGCTGCCCTACATCGTCAAGTAAGGAGCGGATCCATGGAAGTCATTCTGCTGGAGCGCGTTGAGAAGCTCGGCCACATCGGCGACGTGGTGAAGGTGAAGGACGGCTTTGCCCGTAACTTCCTCCTGCCGCGCAAGAAGGCGCTCCGCGCCAACGAAGCCAACCGCAAGGTCTTCGAAGCCAATCGCGAGCGCATCGAAGCCGAGAACGCGACCCGTCGCGTCGAGGCCGAGAAGGAATCGAAGACGCTCGAAGGCGTTTCGGTGACCCTGATCCGCCAGGCGTCGAACACCGGCCAGCTGTACGGCTCGGTCGCGGTGCGCGACCTGGTCGACGTGCTGACCGCCGACGGCCACAAGGTCAACAAGGCGCAGATCGTGCTCGACCGTCCGATCAAGGCGATCGGCGTGTACGAAGTGCGCGTCGCGCTGCACCCGGAAGTCGCGGTGACCATCAAGGTCAACGTCGCACGTTCGCCGGAAGAAGCCGAGATGCAGGCGCAGGGCGTCGACGTCACGGCGGCGATGTTCGAGCGCGAAGAGACCGGCTTCACCGAGGATTATGATCCCAACGCCGAGCCGGGCGAGATCGCGACCGAAGCCCCCGCTGCGGAAGACGCGCAGGGCTGAGTCGAGCGACTCTACCAACAAGGCAGGGGCCGTACCGAGCAATCGGTGCGGCCCTTTCCTTTTGGGCGAATGGAAACATGCCACACCTGTCCTGAAATCGGCTGGCGATGCCAAAGGCTGCCCCTCGATGCCTCTAGTGTAGGAAAATCTGCAGGCGTACCGCGTGGCACCCCGAATCGGTCGGGGCACGGAGACCTGCAGTGGAGCAGTTGGCGAGCGACGGGGATGCCCCCGCGCATCCGCATCAGGAGCGGTTCGCCGCGCTGGCGATCGGCGCGATCGGCGTGGTGTTCGGCGACATCGGAACGTCGCCGCTATATTCGCTCAAGGAAAGTTTCATCGGCCATCACAAGCTGGCCCTGGATCCGGCGCACATCTACGGGGTGCTGTCGCTGATCTTCTGGACGATGACCTCGATCGTCACGATCAAATATGTCGCGCTGATCCTGCGCGCCGACAACAAGGGCGAAGGGGGCAGCCTGGCGCTGCTCGCACTGATCACCCGCAAGATGGGCGACACGCGCTGGCGCGTCGCGATCACCATGACCGGCGTGATCGCCACCGCGCTTTTCTATGGCGACGCGATCATCACGCCCGCGATCTCGGTGCTCTCGGCGGTCGAGGGCCTCACTACCGTCCAGGCGGGATTCACGCCGCTGGTGCTGCCGGTGACCGTGGCGATCCTCGTCGCGCTGTTTGCGATCCAGGCACGCGGCACGGCGGCCGTGGGCAAGCTGTTCGGGCCGGTGATGCTGGTCTATTTTGCGGTGATCGCGGTGCTCGGCATCCGCGGCATCATCGCCGCGCCAGAGATCCTCTGGGCGCTCAATCCCTGGTACGCGATCAAGTTCTTCACGCTCGACCCCGGCCTCGCCTTCCTGGCACTAGGCTCGGTGGTGCTGGCGGTGACCGGCGCCGAGGCACTCTATGCGGACATGGGCCATTTCGGCCGCCGCGCGATCATGGTGTCGTGGCTCTACGTCGCCTTTCCGTGCCTGATGCTCAACTATCTGGGCCAGTCGGCGCTGATCCTGCGCAATCCGGCGATGATCGAGAACCCCTTCTTCCTGATGGCGCCGGACTGGGCGCGCCTGCCGCTGGTCATTCTCGCCACCATGGCGACGGTGATCGCCAGCCAGGCGGTGATCTCGGGGGCCTTTTCGGTCTCGCAACAGGCGGTGCAGCTCGGCTTCCTGCCGCGGCTGCGCATCCTCCATACCAGCGCCAAGGCGGCAGGACAGATCTACATCCCGCTGGTCAATTGGGGCCTGCTGGTGATGGTGGTGCTGCTGGCGCTGGGCTTCCGCAGCTCGAGCAACCTCGCCTCGGCGTACGGCATCGCCGTGACCGGCACGATGTTCATCACCGCCTGCATGCTCGGCGTGCTGACCTTCGCGGTGTGGAAGTGGAACAAGCTGCTCGCCGGCCTCGTCACCGGCATCTTCCTGCTGATCGACGGCGCCTATTTCGCCTCGAACATCACCAAGATCCCCGACGGCGGCTGGTTCCCGCTGCTGGTGGCGGCGGTGGCGTTCGTGCTGCTGACCACCTGGTCGCGCGGGCGCCGGCTGGTGCTCGATCGGCTGCAGGAAGGCGCAATGCCGATCGCGCTGTTCATCCGCTCGGCGGCGCAGACCGCCACGCGGGTGAAGGGCACCGCGGTGTTCCTCACCTCGACGCCGGACAGCATCCCCCCCGCCCTGCTCCACAACCTCAAGCACAACAAGGTGCTGCACGAGCGGATCGTGCTGCTCACCGTCGCGATCGAGCCGGTACCGCACGTCCGCGGCGCCGAATGTAGGTCCATGGAGCCGCTCGGCGACGGCTTCTTCCGCGTCGTCCTCCATTATGGCTTCATGGACGAGGTCGACGTACCGGTGGCGCTTGCGGCGATCCAGGAGTGCGGCGCGCCGTTCCGGCCGATGGAGACCAGCTACTTCCTCGCCCGGCAGACGCTGCTGCCCTCGTCGCGCCCCGGCATGGCGATCTGGCGCGAGAAGCTGTTCGCTTGGATGGTGCGCAATGCGGAAAGCGCGATGGAGTTCTTCAAGCTTCCCACCAACCGCGTGGTCGAGCTCGGCAGCCAGCTGGAAATCTGAACATAAAAATGGGGCGGCTTCCGCAAGGGAAGCCGCCCCAGGCCTTCGGGGTGTGCCCCTTCTTAGCCGGCGAGAACCGCGGTCTTGCCGCTGGCACCCTGGACATCGACCGGCGAACCGCCCGCACGGCGGCGCTGCAGCCAGTCCTTGAGCAGTTCGGCGCAGCTGTGATCGACCGCGTCGAGCCGCGACACGTCAAGCAGCACCGACTTGCCGCCCGGCACCGACTCCAGCCGGTCCGAAAGCTTGGGCAACGTGATGAAGGTCGCCGAGCCGGCGAGCGCGATCCGGTGTTCACCCGCTTCCTCCTGCTGGTCGACCTTGAGGCCGAGGCGACGGAGGTTCGGCACCAGCTCGAGCAGCGACAGCGCGATGCCGACGAGCACGCCGGTGAGCAGGTCCTCGGTCACGACGAGCAGGCAGGTCACCGCCCAGATCGCCGCCGGCAGCACACCGTAATGCGCGAACAGGTGGCGGACATGCTTGAGGTTGACCAGCTTGGCACCGGTCACGACCAGCACCGCACCCAGCGCCGCCATCGGGATCTCGCGCAGCAGCCAAGGCAGCAGGGCGACGAAACCGAGAATCCAGGCGCCGTGCAGGATCGCGGAAAGCCGCGTCTGCGCACCGGCCTGGACGTTGGCCGAGCTGCGGACGATGACGCCCGTCATCGGCAGCGCCCCGGCGACGCCGCACAGCAGGTTGCCGATGCCCTGCGCGCGCAGTTCCTTGTTGTAGTTGGTGCGCACGCCGTCGTGCATGCGATCGACCGCGGCGGCCGAAAGCAGCGTCTCAGCGCTGGCGATGAAGGCGAGTGCGATCGCCGCGGTGATGACGCTCGGGTCCATCCACTTGGCGAAGAAGCCGTTCTCCGGCAGCGCGATCGCCGAGACGATGTTCGAGGGCACGCTGACGCGGGTCACGTCGAAGCCGAAGCTGAACGCCACCAGCGTCGCCGCGACCACGCCGACCAGTGCGCCGGGGACGAGCTTGACCGCGGCGGGCTTGAACTTGTCCCAGCCGAGCATCGTCGCGATCGTCAGCAGGCCCAGCGCAAGCGCCATTTCCGTCGAGGCGAGGTCGCTCGACAGGCCCAGCACGCGGCCGGGCATCGCCGCCAGGTTGGCGAGGCCGCTCGACAGCGGCTTGGCGTCGAACAGCACATGATATTGGCCGACGACGATCAGGATGCCGATACCGGCGAGCATGCCGTGCACAACGGCAGGCGAGATCGCGCGGAACCAGCCGCCAACGCGCAGCACGCCGGCAATCACCTGAATGGCGCCGGCGAGGATCAGGATGGGGCCGAGCGCGGACAGGCCCTGCTCGCGCACCAGTTCGAACACGATGACGGCGAGGCCCGCCGCCGGGCCGCTGACCTGCAGCGGCGAGCCGGCGAGGAAGCCAACGACCAGGCCACCGATGATGCCGGTGACCAGGCCCTTTTCGGGCGGCACGCCCGAGGCGATGGCGATGCCCATGCAGAGCGGCATCGCCACCAGGAACACGACGATGGACGCCGTGAAGTCGCGCACGAAGCTCTTAGGCTTCGGTGCTTCCGCGACCGTGCTCATTCGGCTGCCTCCGCATATTCGATGTCGCGCGCCAGCCGCTGGCCGGCCGGGAGCGCCACCGGCATCGGACGATCTTCGCGAATCGGCATGAAGCGGCCGCTCTCGCCGTCGAGGCCGAGCACAACGCCCGCGCCGATATCGACGAACCAGCCGTGCAGCGCGATCTCGCCGCGCGCGATGCCGGCCGCGACCGATGGGTGGGTGCGCAGGTGCGCCAGCTGGACGACGACATTCTCGAGCGCGGCGGTGCGGACCGCATCGGCGCCCTGCAGATTGTCATAGCCGCCGTCGACGACGCACTTGGCGGCGTGGCTGTGGCGCAGCCAGGCGGTGACGTTCGGCATGCCTTCCAGCATTTCCGGGTTCATCAGCGCCTTCATCGCGCCGCAGTCCGAATGGCCGCAGACGATGATGTCGCGCACGCCCAGCGCCGCGACCGCATATTCTACGGTCGACGAAACGCCGCCATTCTGGGTGGCGAAGGGCGGCACGATGTTGCCGGCATTGCGGCAGACGAACAGGTCGCCCGGGTTGGCCTGGATGATCTGCTCGGGCACCACGCGGGAGTCGGCGCAGGAGATCATCAGCGCCTTCGGGCTCTGCCCGTGCGTGGCAAGCTTGGAATAGAGGGCGTGCTGGTTCGGGAAGACCTGCTTCTCGAAATCGACGACGCGTCCGATCACTTCGTTCACGGCTTGCTCCTGTAACACACCCGCGACGCGGGCATCTCTTCAGGATCGCACACTATCGATCGCCATTTGCTGCATCGCGGCGCGTTCGTAAGAAAACGTTGCTAAGCCCCTGCGCCATTGCGCGGCAGGAGGATTTCGGCGCAGAGCCCGCCGCCCTCGCGATTGGCAAGGCGAAAGCTGCCGCCCTCCGCCTCCGCCGCCCGCGCGACGATCGACAGGCCGAGGCCGAACCCCACGGTGTCGCGCGAACGTGCCGCGTCGAGCCGGACGAAGGGCTGCATCACCCGCTGAAGATCCTCCTCGGGAATGCCCGGCCCCTTGTCCTCGACGCGGATCGCCACCGCGCCGTCCGCGGGCACCAACCGGATGCAGCATTGGCCGGCATAATGAACGGCATTGTCGACGAGGTTGTTGAGCGCGCGCTTGAGCATCAGCGGGCGCAGGACATGCTCGAAATGGTCCGGGCCGTCATATTCCACGTCGCGGCCGTGATCGGCATTGTCGTCGGCGATCGTCGCGCACAGCACCGCGAGATCGACGCGCGCCGGCGTTTCCTTGTCCCCCTCCCCGCCAAGGAACGCGAGCAGCGACGAAATCATCGCCTCCATCTCGGTGATGTCGGTCTCGACCGCGGCGTGCACGTCCGGATCGGCGATCGCATCGGCGCGCAGACGCAGCCGGGCCAGCGGCGTGCGCATGTCGTGGCCCACGGCCGCGAGCGCCTGGGTGCGATCGGCGATCAGCCGCTGGATGCGCTCCTGCATGCGGTTGAACGCGCTGATCACTCGGCGCAGTTCCTTCGGACCCGCTTCCTCCACCTTCAGGATGGTGCCGGTGCCGAAGCGGTCGGCAGCGAGCGCCAGCCGTCGCATCGGCAGCAGCATGCGCCGGAGCAGGATACCGCTGATCAGGATCAGCGCCAGCGCCGGTGCCAACGCGAGCAGTATCCGCGAGAGGCCAAGGTCGGCAGCATGGACATGCTCGCGCGTTCGAAAATACATCCAGCTGCCGTCGGGCATCGGCACGGCGCCGACGATCAGCGCCTTGCTCCCTTGCGAGGTGAGTCGCAGGCGCAGGCCGTTCGAGGCGAGCGTCGGCTCCCAGAGCACGACCTGCTCGTAGAGACGGTCGAGGTCGGGCTGCTCGCGCAGGCCGCTCGGCAATTGCGGCATCCACCGCACTTCGTAGCGCGAGGTGGTGAATTCGACCGCGAGGTCCTCGCGCCGCGCGGGCGGCTGCTCGGCGAGCAGCTTGCGCGCGATCACCAGATGCTCGGCCAATCGCCGCGCTTCGTCGTCGCGCACCGCGAACTGGCTGGCCCGCTCGTAGAGCAAGGTCGATACGGCGAATTCGATAAGGATGGTCAGCAGCAGGATCGCGAAGACCTGCCCGATCAGCCCGGAGGGACGCTTCAAAAACGCCCTCAACTGCGCGTCACGGGCACGTTGAGCGTGTAGCCGATGCCGCGCACGGTCACGATCGGCGCCTGGTGACCCGCATCGGAGAGCTTGCGCCGCAGCCGGCTGACCAGCACGTCGATGCTGCGATCCGAGCTGTCGCCCAGCCGGGTGCGCGACAGTTCGATCAGCCGCTCTCGCGAGATCACCCGACCCGAATGGTCGCACAGCGTGACGAGCAGGTCGAATTCGGCACCGGTAAGGTCCACCACGGCACCGGTCGGCGACAGCAGTTCGCGACGCGGCAGGTTGACCGTCCAGCCGTCGAACTGGATCTCGCCCTTGGGCCGCTCGGCGGTGTCGCGTTCGCCCGCGCCGCGGCGTAGCACCGCGCGCACCCGCGCCACCAGCTCGCGCGTACCGAACGGCTTGGGAAGATAATCGTCGGCGCCCAGCTCGAGCCCGACGACGCGGTCGGTCTCGCTGCCCTTAGCCGAGATGAAGATGATCGGCACCGAGCTCTTCTGGCGGATGGCACGGCACAGATCGATGCCGCTGGTGCCCGGCAGCATCACGTCGAGCAGCACCAGGTCCACCGGCCCCTGCTCCAGCGCCAGCCACATCTCCGGCGCCGACGAAGCGGGACGCACCGTATAGCCGTTTTCCTGGAGCGCGCGGGCGGTCAGCGTGCGAAGTTGCGGATCGTCCTCGACCAGGACGATCGTGGGAAGGCTCAGCGGGGGTTCACCTGCATACATCGCGAAGAAACCTAGGGACAGCGATCCGGAGGGTCAACGCCGCCCGGCCGCATTGCGGCGTGACGCGCGTCACGGGCAGTGCGTCTCGTCAGCGGTACAAGGCCCCATATCGTGGGGAAACTATCATGCAGATGCCGCGCCTCCAACGTTCCGTCCTGCCCGGTCGCGCGCGTGCGAATCGCGGCACCCTGGCGGCCATCGAACTCGAAGGCTTGAACCAGGATATGGCGCCCGCACGCGACGATCCGGCGTTCGGCCCGCGCCATCTGCTCGCGGCGCTCGACGGGCTGTCGGCAGCGGTGATCGAGGCGACGGGAAGCTGGGCCTTTCTCACTGCCGAGCGGATCCAGCTGATCGACGCCGCGCACAAGCTCGCGTGGCTGCTGGTTCGGGTGAACCGCAGCGAATCGATGGTCGCCCGCGCACCGGACCTCGCCGCCACGACGCGCGCCGTCGCGGCCGCTACCTATCGCCTGCGCGCCGTGCAGGAACTGGGCGACGGCGCCGATGCGATCCAGCCGCTGTTCGAATTGATCGTCCGCATCGACCAACTGCTGCCGCGCACTGCCCAGCTCTACCAATAATCACGCGCGGCGCTGGCATATCGCCGATAGCGGAGCTAGAGGAGCGGCGAAGGTTCTACCTTCGAACCCATGCCGGTGCCCGTTCGCGGGCGAGAAGGGAATGCGGTGCGGGCGCTTCGGCGCTCCAAGGCCGCAGCTGCCCCTGCAACTGTGAGCGGCGAGCGGCCGGGCAAAGGCCATTGGGAGCGATCCCGAGAAGGCGCCCGAACCGCGATGACCCGCAAGCCAGGAGACCTGCCGGCACGGGGTCGCTCACGCCTGGTCCAGGGTGCGGCCACGGCGCGGAATCCTCCGTTCGAGCGACGAGAATGTGCCGGGCACGCGACTGTGCGCCCGGTCGATTGTCATTGCAGGAACGAGGCGACGAACGTGTACATCAATGCTTCCCCCAAGCGCGGCGCAGGCGCGGCATGATCGATCTGTCGAGCGTCGCCGCGTTCGATCGCGCGCTGGCTTCGCTGCCTTCTCGCGACGCGGCTGCCGCGGATGCCGCGCGGCAACGCCAGCAGCAGCTCACCAAGCCGCCGGGCTCGCTGGGGCGGCTGGAGGACCTCGCGATCTTCCTCGCCGGTTGGCAGGGCCGTGCGCACCCCTCGATGGATGCGGCGCGGGCGGTGATCTTCGCCGGCAACCACGGCGTCGCCGCGCAGGGCGTCAGCGCCTTCCCCGCTGAAGTGACCACGCAAATGGTCGCCAATTTCGCGGCGGGCGGTGCCGCGATCAACGCACTGACCGGCGCGATCGGGATGCGGCTGGACGTGGTCGCACTCGACCTCGACCGCCCCACCTGCGACTTCACCACCGGCCCGGCGATGGACGAAGCCGATTGCCTTGACGCACTCCAGCAGGGCGCCGCGGTGGTAACTGCCGATACCGATCTGCTGCTGCTCGGCGAGATGGGCATCGCCAACTCGACGGCGGCCGCGGCGCTTTGCCTGCGCAGCTTCGGGGGCACGCCGGCGGATTGGGCCGGCCCCGGCACCGGCCTCGACGCGCACGGCGTCGGCCACAAGGGCGCGGTGATCGCCCGCGCGATCGAGGTCCATGCCGAGGCACTCCACACGCCCTTCGAGACGCTGCGGCGGCTGGGCGGTCGCGAACTGGCGGCGATTGCCGGCGCCGTCCTCGCCGCGCGCCATGCGGGGGTGCCGGTGCTGCTCGACGGCTTCATCTGCTGTGCATCGCTCGCGCCCTTGGCAGCGACGGCACCCGGCATCGTCGACCATTGCATCGCCGGCCATTGCTCAGCCGAACCCGGCCATGCACGGCTGCTCGCGCGGCTGGGGCTGGAGCCGCTGCTGCGGCTCGACATGCGGCTGGGCGAAGGCAGCGGCGCAGCGGTGGCCGCAGCGGTGCTGCGCTCGGCGCTGGCCGCGCACAACGGCATGGCGACCTTTGCCGAGGCAGGCGTCGCCGGCGGCGCATGAGCGGCATCGTCCTCCACCTGCTGCGCCACGGCATCACCGAGGCCGACGGCCGGCTGATCGGCCGCACCGACGCGCAGCCGCTCGCGGAGGGGGTCGACGCCTGCGTCGCGCGCGCAAACGGGCTGGCGGTGGACGCAGTGGTGAGCTCCGATCGCGCCCGCAGTGCGGTACCTGCAAGGCAGATCGCGGCCGCCCTGTCCCTTGAAGCCGGCGAAGACCCTCGCTGGCGCGAACTCGATTTCGGCGCATGGGACGGGCTGTCCTTCGACGCGATCGACGCCGAGGCACTCGCCGCATTCCAGGCGGAACCGGCGCGTCATGTGCCCCCCGGCGGCGAAACCTGGCCGGCACTTGTTGCGCGCGTCGGCGACGCGATCGATGCCATCGACCGCCCGACCCTTGTGGTAACCCATGGCGGTGCGATGCGGGCGGCGCTCGCCAGCCTGTGCACCTTCGACTTCCCCCACCTCTGGAACATCGCTTTGCCCCATGCCGCGCTGCTGAGCCTGCGCGTTTGGCCCGGCACCCCGCGCGTCGGCCAGATCATCGGACTCGTGACATGAGAGAATTCGTCCTCGCCCTCCAGTTCCTCACGCGCCTGCCGCTGCCCGCGGTTAAGGCGAACGACGCGACCTTCGCCCGATCGATGCGCTGGTTCCCTGCGGCCGGGCTGCTGGTCGGGCTGGTGCTGCTCGTCGCCCTGTTGCTAGGCAATTTGCTCGATCCCTGGACCGGCGCCCTGCTCGGCCTCTTCGCCTGGGTAAGCGTCACCGGCGCGCTCCATCTCGACGGGCTCGCCGACCTCGCCGATGCCCGCGGCGCGCTGCACAAGGGGGGCGAGCGGCTGCGCGAAGTGCTCGCCGACCCGCATGTGGGCAGCTTCGGGGTAGTGGCGATCGGGCTGCAGCTGCTTGCCAAGCTGGTGCTGCTCCACGCGCTGCTGGCCAGCCCCGGCTGGTGGACCATCCTGTTCGTCCCCGCCGCCGCCCGCTTCGGCCCGCTGGTGTGGACGCGCTGGCTGCCGCCGCTGCACGAGGGGCTGGCCAGCCGCTTCCGCAGCGCGGTGCGCCCCGCCGACCTGATCGTCTGGCTGGTGCTGCTCGCCTTCGCCGCCGCGCTTGCGGCCCCCGCGCTGCTCGCAGCGCCCGTGCTGATTGCCGCCTGGGGCTGGCGGATCCAGCGCCTGCTTGGCGGCATCTCGGGGGACGGGCATGGCGCCGGGATCGAGCTGGTCGAGACCGGCCTGCTGCTGGCGCTGGTGATCGCGCCACACCTAGGATGAGCGATCCGCTGCGCCACCATGGCGGCAACCTCGCCGCTGCCCGAGCGAGGTATGGCGACGGGCCGTGGCTCGACCTTTCGACCGGGATCAACCCGGTGCCCTGGCCGGTGCCCGTCGATCTCGACGTCGACCTGGGGCCGTTGCCCGATCCGTCGCTGCTCGCCGATCTCGAAACGGCGGCGGCAGCCCATTTCGGCCTGGTGCCCGAACAGGTCTGCGCAATCCCGGGCAGCGAAATGGGGCTGCGGCTGCTGGGACAATTGCTGGGCGGCAGCGCCTACCACCGCGTGCCGGGATACCGCACCCATGGCGCGGCCTTCGCCGACAGTCTGCCACTGTCCGCGGACGGTCCCGTGTCGGGCGACGCAGCGCTGCTCCTCGCAAACCCGAACAACCCTTGCGGCACGCTGCGCGACCGGGCGGCGCTGGAGGCGATGCTCGCCGAGCGCACCGCCGCGGGCGGCTGGTTGATCGTCGACGAAGCCTTTGCCGATGCGCATCCGGAGGCGAGCATCGCGCCGCTGGTGAACGATACGCGCCGGCTGATCGTGTTCCGCTCGTTCGGCAAATTCTTCGGACTGGCCGGGCTTCGGCTCGGCTTCGTCCTGGCCCCCCGCCTTATCCTCGCCCGCTACCGCGCTCTCCTCGGCGACTGGCCGATCGACGCGACCGCGCTGGCGATCGGCACCCGCGCCTATCGCGACCGGGCTTGGATCGAGGCGACGCGGACGGCGCTTTCGGCCCGAGCTTCGACCTTTGACCGCCTGCTCGAAACGCACGGGCTGCTACCCGGGGGCAAGTCGCCGCTGTTCCGGCTGGCCTCCCACCCGGACGCCGCAGCGATCTTCGAGCGGCTGGCCCAGGCGCACATCCTCGTCCGCCCGTTCGACTATGCCCCGCGCTGGCTGCGCTTCGGTGTCCCGGCCGACGCCGCCGCGCTGGACCGTGTAGACCGGGCACTCCGCCATGGCTGAGCCGGTCGCGCTCGCCGCGCTGGCGCTGGAGGCGGCGGTCGGCTGGCCGGCCTGGCTCTACGCGCGGATCGGACATCCGGTCGGCGGCTTCGCCCGGCTGATCGCCGCCTGCGAGCGCCGCTGGAACCGGCCCAAGGCTCCGGAGCAGCGCCGCCGGCGGTTCGGTGTCGCAACGGTGTTGCTGCTCTTTCTGATCGCGATCGCGGCCGGACTTGCGATCGAAGCCGTTGCGGCGCATTCCTCCTTCGGCTGGCTGGTGCTCGTGATCGCGGCCTTTCCGGGGCTCGCCCAGCATAGCCTCTACGTCCATGTCCGCCCCGTCGCAGCAGCGCTGGCGCGCGGTGACCTGACTGCGGCGCGCACGGCGGTCGGCTATATCGTCGGGCGCGACACCGCACGGCTCGACGCACCCGGTGTTGCTCGCGCCGCGATCGAAAGCCTCGCCGAAAGTTTCTGCGACGGCGTCGTCGCACCGCTGTTCTGGCTGCTCGTCGCCGGGCTGCCCGGTCTGTGGGCGTACAAGGCGATCAACACCGCCGACAGCCTGATCGGCCACCGCGAGCCCCGCTGGCGCGCCTTTGGCTGGGCGGCAGCGCGCACCGACGACCTGCTCAACCTGGTGCCCGCACGGCTATCGGGCATGCTGCTCTGCCTGGCCGGTGGGCGCGGCTGGCGGACCTTGTGGCGCGACGCCGGCAAGCACGCGTCGCCCAATGCCGGCTGGCCCGAAGCGGCGATGGCCGGTGCCCTCGGCCTGCGGCTCGCGGGGCCGATCGCCTATGACGGGGTGGTCGCCGACAAGCCGTGGATCGGCGACGGCCGCGCCGAGGCGACCGCGCACGATATCCGCCGCGCGCTCGCCCTCTATGTCCGCACCTGCGGGCTGCTATGGATCCTCGCCGGAGGGGTCGCATGGCTGCGCTGATGCTGCAGGGGACCGGATCGGACGTCGGCAAGTCGGTGCTCGTCGCCGGGCTTTGCCGCGCGCTCGCCAACCGCGGCCTCCGCGTCCGGCCGTTCAAGCCGCAGAACATGTCGAACAACGCCGCGGTGACCGAGGATGGCGGCGAGATCGGCCGCGCCCAGGCGCTCCAGGCGCTCGCCTGCCGCGTGGCGCCGCATACCGACATGAACCCGGTGCTGCTCAAGCCCCAGGCCGATCGCACGTCCCAGCTGGTGGTGCACGGCAAGGTGCGCGGCACGCTCCACGCCGGCAATTACCGCGAGGCGCGCAAGGCGCTGCTCGGCGAGGTTCTGACCAGCTATCACCGCCTCTCGGCCGCGTGCGACCTGGTGCTGGTGGAAGGCGCAGGTTCGCCCGCCGAGATCAACCTGCGCGCCGGCGACATCGCGAACATGGGCTTCGCCCGCGCCGCGAAGGTGCCCGTGATCCTGGTCGGCGACATCGATCGCGGCGGGGTGATCGCGGCGGTTGTCGGCACCCGCGCGGTGCTCGACGCCGAGGATGCGGCGATGATCCGGGGTTTTCTGATCAACAAGTTCCGCGGCGATCCTGCGCTGTTCTCTGACGGCTATGCGCAGATCGAAGAACGCTCCGGCTGGCGCGGCTATGGCCTGATCCCCTGGCTGCGGGACGCATCGCGGCTGCCGAGCGAGGACGCGGTGGTGCTCGAGCGCAACTCGAAGTCGAAGGGCGGCCGCATACTGATCGCCTGCCCGATGCTGCCGCGCATCGCCAATTTCGACGATCTCGATCCGCTCAAGCTCGAACCCGGCGTCACGCTGGCGATGATCCCGCCGGGCAGGCCGCTGCCGGGCGACGCGGCGCTGGTGATCCTGCCCGGCTCCAAGGCGACGATCGCCGACCTCCAAGCCGTACGCGAACAAGGCTGGGACATCGACCTGCTGGCCCATCATCGCCGCGGCGGCGCCATCCTCGGCATCTGCGGCGGCTACCAGATGCTCGGCCGCACCATCGCCGATCCGCACGGGATCGAGGGCCCGGCAGGCAGTGCGCCTGGGCTCGGTCTGCTCGACGTGGAAACGAAATTGACCCGCGAAAAGGCACTCCGCCCTGCGCAGGGCACCGCCCTTGGCGCCGAGATCCGCGGATACGAGATGCACATGGGCATCACCACCGGCCCGGACACCGCCCACCCCTTCGCGACGCTCGACACCGGCTCGGACGGTTCCATCGCGCAGGACGGCCGCGTATTCGGCACCTATCTCCACGGCCTGCTCGCCAGCACGGAGCTTCGCCGGGCGCTGCTCGCGCGGATCGGCATCGCCTCAAGCGGGATGGATTATGCCGCCTCGGTCGATACCGCACTCGATGCGATCGCGGCCGAGCTCGAAACCCATGTCGACATCCCCGCGCTGATCGCGCTCGCCCAGGAAGCACCCCGATGACCAGCCTGTTCGTCCTCGGCGGCGCCCGTTCGGGCAAGAGCCGCTACGCGCAGGCCCGCGCCGAGTCGCTCGCCGGTGACCTGCTCTACCTCGCCACCGCGCAGGCGTTCGACGCGGAGATGGAGGAGCGCATCGCCCGCCACCGCGCCGACCGCGGCCCGCGCTGGTCGACGCTCGACGTGCCGCTCGACTTGCCCGCCGCGATCCTGGCCAATGCGGCGCCGGGCCGCGTGCTGCTGGTCGACTGCCTGACGCTGTGGACCTCGAACCTGATGTTCGCCGAGCGCGATCTCGACGCCGAGACGGAGGCGCTCGCCACCGCCGTGACGCAGGCCGCCGGTCCGGTGATCCTCGTCGCCAACGAAGTCGGCCTCGGCATCGTGCCCGACAACGCCCTCGCCCGCCGCTTCCGCGACGCCGCCGGGCGGATCAACCAGGCGATCGCCGCGACAGCGGACGAAGTGCAATTCATCGCCGCCGGGCTCCCGCTCCGGCTGAAGTAGGCGGCAATTGACGGGTCGGCGACAGCGCCACCGACACGCCCGAATGGCGCGGCTTCAGCCCGCTCGGGCGGCAATGGGTGGCGGAGATGAACCGGCTGAGCATGGTGATCGACGTCAGCCACGCCTCGGACGACGTGTTCGACCAGGCGCTGGCAGTGTCGAAGACGCCGATCCTCGCCTCGCATTCCGGAGCCAAAGCGATCTTCGATCATCCGCGCAACCTCGACGACGCGCGGATGCGCAAGCCGGCGGCGGCGGGCGGGGTGCTGCAGATCAACAACGTCTATCTCGCGCCAGCGGTGTAGGTACCTGGCGGCGATTCCCTGAGCGAGCGGCCGCGGCGCATCCCACATAAAAAACATTCTGCCCATACCAGCGGAGAGCTTGACCTGATTAGTTAGCGTCCTAACTAACGGCCCTCATGGCCGATCGGCAAACCCTGGAACGCGCGCTCGCGACGCGAATGAACCCCGCATCGCGGGCGTGGCAGCGGCTGGGCGACGCAGCCCTTGCCTCGCTCGATATCTCCAGCTCGACCGGATGGACGCTGGTCTATCTTCAGCGACTGGGCGAGGACACGCGGCAGGCGGACCTCGCTCGCGCCGTGGGTGTGACCGAGGCGTCGCTGGTTCGGACGTTGCACGCACTGGAAGACGCCGGGCTCGTCGAACGCATCGCCGATCCGCGCGACCGCCGTGCCAACACGCTGCGGCTGACAAATGCCGGCGTTTCGCTTGCGTCACGGATCGACGCGCGGCTCGCCGCGTTGCGCAGCGAGTTGCTCGATGGGGTGAGTGACGAAGCGCTGGAGACGACCTTGGCGGTACTCGATCATCTGGCGGCGCGTCTCGCCGAACGGCGGCCGCAGCCATGAACGATCGCTGGGGCATCGACGCCGCCGTCTTCTCGCTCAAATCCTATGCGGCGGCGATGCTCGCCATCTATCTGGCGCTGTCGATCGGGCTCGACCGTCCCTATTGGTCGTTCCTCACCGCCTATATCGTCGCGCAACCGCTGGCGGGCGCGGTGCTCTCCAAGGCGCTGTTCCGCGTGATCGGCACGGTCGTCGGCGCCGCCGCCGCCGTGGCGATGGTGCCGCCGCTGATCAACACCCCCGAGCTGCTGGTGCTCGCCATTTCCGGATGGCTCGCTCTCTGCGTGTTCGTCTCGCTGCTCGACCGGACCCCGCGCTCCTACATGTTCGTGCTGGCGGGCTATAGCGCCGTGCTGATCGTGCTGCCGAGTGTCGATGCGCCGGGCACCATCTTTACCGTGGCGAGCCTGCGCGTGCAGGAGATCACCCTGGGCATTCTCTGCGGCAGCCTGGTGCACGCCGTGGTCTTCCCCCGCTCGGTCGCCGCCTTCCTGCTCACCCGCGTCTCGTCCATCCTCAAGGATGCCGAGCGCTGGTCGCACGATTCGATCGCGCTGGAGCCGGTCGCCGGCGTGGATGCCGAACGCCGCCGCCTCGCCGCCGACATCACCGAGCTCCACCAGCTCTCGATCCATCTGCCGTACGAGACCGCCCGCACCACCCCGCGTGTGCGGACGGTCCGGGCGCTACAGGACCAGCTTTCGCTCCTCATGCCGCTGGGCGCGGCGGTTGACGATCGCACCGTGCAGTTGCTCGCGCATGGCGGGCTGCCGCAGGACGTGGCCGCGTTGCTCGTCGATACGCAACAATGGCTGAAGACGCTCGATCGCGACCGCGACGAGCGCGCCGCCGACGCCGCCATCCTCGAGGCGCGCTGCGCTGCGCTCGAGCCCGACGTCCACCCGGGCAGCACCTGGCACGACCTGCTGCTGCTCAGCCTGCTTTCGCGCCTGTCCGCGCTGATCGGCGCGCATCGCGACTGCCGCGAACTCGCCGAGCAGCTCGCCACGCTCGATCGCCGCCCGGTGAGCCCGCGCGTTGCCGAGCTGCTCGAAGGCCGCCGCGGTCGCGAACTCCATATCGACTGGATCGGCGCGGCGCGCGGTGCGCTCGGCGCCTTCCTCACCCTGGCCGTCGGCTCGGCGATCTGGATCGCGAGCGGCTGGTCGGAAGGGTCGACCGCGGTGATGCTCGCGGGCGTGTTCCTCGCGCTGTTCGCCGCCGCGCCCGATCCGCTGCTGCCGCTGCGCACCTTCTTCTGGGGGACGTTGGTCGCGACGATCCTGGGAGCGATCTACGGCTATGCGATCATGCCGCGGCTCGACGGATTCGGGCAGCTCGCCGCGGCGATGGCGCCGCCGCTGCTGATCCTCGGCGCGATGATGCATTCGCCGAAGTGGATGGGCCTGGCGCTGCCGACGCTGCTCGGCCTCGGCAGCCCGCTGCTCATTTCGGCAAAATACACCAGCGCCTTCGCCAGCTTCGTCAACGGCGCGATCGCGCAGCTGATGGGAGTCGCCTTCGCCATCGTCATGGCGCGGCTGCTACAGTCTGCGGGCATCGAGCAGGCGATCCGGCGGACGCTCCGCGCCGGCTGGGCCGACATCGCCGAGCGCAGCACCTTGATGACGCCCCCCGACATCCGCGGCTGGATCAACCGCATGCTCGATCGCATCGCGCTCCTGGCACCGCGACTGGCGCTGAGCGGCCGCTCCCCGGGCAAGCCGCTCTATGACGCGCTGCGCGACCTGCGCACCGGTGTGGCGATTGCGGAATTGCGCGCGCTGCGGCTCGAACTACCCCCCGAACGCTCGGCGCCGCTCACCGAGGTGCTTCGCGATGTCGGCGACTATTACCGCCGGCTCGAACCGGAAGTGGAAAAGCCCGAGGACCCTGGCTTGCTTGCCCATATCGATACCGCGCTCCACGCCATTGCGCAGGACAATGACGCGACCGTCCGCCGCACCGCCGCGCTCGGCCTGCTCGCGCTGCGCCGCAATCTCTTCCCCAACGCAGATCCCATGCCGGAGGCCAGGCTGTGACCGGCGAAATCTCCATCGACGGCGTGTTCGTGCCGACGCTGCTGCTGCTCGGGGTGCTTGCCATGGTGCTGACGATGGCGCTCGCCCGCCTGTTCAACGCCTTCGGCCTGTATCGCTTCGTCGCCTATCGGGCGCTCGTTGATCTGTGCCTGTTCATCCTCCTGCTCGGCCTGCTCGCCTGGGCCACCCCCTCGATCGGATTCCACCCATGAAACGCTACCTTCCCGCCCTCGGCCGCAGCGCCGCGACGATCCTGATCGTGATCGCCGCCGCCTTCGTCGCGTTGTGGTTGTGGCAGCATTATGCACGCAGCCCCTGGACGCGCGACGGGCGCGTGCGGGCGGACGTGGTGCGGGTGACGCCGGACATTGCCGGGCTGGTGACGGCGGTAGCCGTGCACGACAACCAGCAGGTCAAGGCGGGCGACCTGCTCTTCGTGATCGACCAGCCGCGCTATGCGCTGGCACTCGCCCAGGCGCGCGCCAGCGTGGAGAGCGCGCGCGCGACGCTCAACCAGGCGCAGCGGGAGGCGCGGCGCGACCTTGCGCTCGGCAATCTCGTCGCCGCCGAGACGCACGAGCAGAATGTCGCGCGTGTCGCCACCGCCCAGGCCGCGCTCGCCCAGGCGCTGACCTCGGTGCAGAGCGCCGAGCTCAACGTCTCGCGCACCCGGGTGAAGGCGTCGGTCAACGGCACCGTGACCAATCTCGATCTGCACCCCGGCGACTATGTCGCGGTAGGGCAGCAGGCGATGGCGCTGATCGACACCGACAGCCTGCGCGTCGAAGGCTATTTCGAGGAAACCAAGCTGCCCAGCATCCGCATCGGCGCACCGGTGACGGTGGAGCTGATGGGCGAGCCGCGGCTACTCCACGGCGTCGTCGAGAGCATCGCCGCGGGCATCAACGACACCACGCGCAGCAATTCGGGCAACCTGCTGCCCAGCGTCGACCCCACCTTCACCTGGGTCCGCCTCGCCCAGCGTATCCCGGTTCGGGTGAAGCTCACCCGGCTGCCGCCCGATATCCGCCTGATCGCCGGCCGCACCGCCACGGTGACGATCCAGCCGGTCGCGACCGCACAGCCCGTGCAGGCCAAGCCGACGCCGACTCCCTCCGCTACCCCGAAGGCCCAGTGACCATGCGCCGCCTCACCCTGCTCGCCGCGCTCGCGCTGATCGCCGGCTGCACCCGCGCCGGGCCGGACTATCACCCGCCGGTCGCCGGCCCCGCCAACGATCCCGCAGCCACCGGCAAGTTCCTCTCGGCGCAGGACAAGGCCTTCGCCGACGAACCGCTGCCCGATCGCTGGTGGCGGCTCTATGCCGATCCGCGGCTGGACGCGCTGGTCGAGCAGGCGCTGGCGGCAAATACCGATCTCCGCGCCGCCGACGCCAATCTCCGCCGTGCCGAGGCGGTCGTCCGCCAGACCGAGGCCTCGCGCCAGCTGACCACCGATCTCTCCGGCGGCACGACGCTGTCCCGCCCTTCGGGCACCGGTACCACCTTGCCGGGGACGCTCGGCTACAATCTGGGCATTTCCGTCGGCTACCCGCTCGACGTGCGCGGCAAGATCGCGCGGGCGATCGAAGCCAGCCTTGCCGACCGCGATGCCGTCGCCGCCGCACGCGATGCGGTGCGGATCAGCGTCGCCGCCGCCACCGCCCGCGCCTATGCCGATGTCTGCGCCGCCAATTTCCGGCTCGCCGCAACCCAGCGTATCGTCGCCCTTCAGCGCCAGACCTTCGGCGCGACCCAGCGGCTCCAGCGCGCCGGCCGCGGCACCGCCTTCGACGTGACGCGCGCCCAGGCGGCGGTGCAGACCAGCGAAGCTAATCTGCCGATCTTCGCCGCCCAGCGCCGCGCCGGGCTCTACACGCTCGCCGCGCTGCTCGGCCGTCCTGCGGCCGACTATCCGCGCGATGTCGAGAGCTGCGCCGCCCTCCCCGCCCTGCCCCGCCCGATGCCGGTGGGCGACGGCGCCGCGCTGCTCCGCCGCCGCCCCGACATTCGCCAGGCCGAACGCACCATCGCCGGCGACACGGCACGGATCGGGGTCGCCACCGCCGATCTCTACCCGCAGATCAACCTCGCCGGCTCGGCGGGGCTGAGCGGCCTGGTCGATCGCGCCGGCGGCCCGACCTCCTTCGGCTTCAGCCTGGGACCGCTAATCAGCTGGAGCTTCCCCAATCGCCCCGCTGTCCGCGCTCGGATCGAGGCGGCAGGTGCGCAGGTCGATGCCGACATCGCCCGTTTCGATTCCACCGTGCTCAGCGCACTCCGCGACACCGAAACCGCGCTGGAGACCTATGCCCGCGACCGCGACCAGGCCGAGGCGCTCCGCCAGGCGCGCGACAGCGCGGCGACGGCGGCGGACCAGGCCGGCCGGCTGTTCCGCTTCGGCCGCAGCGATTTCCTCGCGCTGCTCCAGGCGCAGAGCAGCCTCGCCCAGGCGGAAGCCAGCTATGCCACGGCCGAGGCGAAGCTGCCCGACGACCAGATCGCGATCTTTCTCGCACTTGGCGGCGGCTGGGAATAAGAAGGCGCCATGACCTTCACCGATATTGCGAGCCGGACCTACAACCATAATTTCCGGCTCGATCCGATCGTCCGCAGCCTGCTCGACACGGACTTCTACAAGCTGCTGATGCTGCAGATGATCCGGCGTCTCCATCCCGAGACGCAGGTCACCTTCTCGCTAATCAACCGCAGCAAGTCGGCGCGGCTCGCCGAGGTGATCGACGAGGCCGAACTGCGCGCCCAGCTCGACCATGCCCGCTCGCTGCGCTTCGCCAAGAAGGAACTGATCTGGCTCGCCGGCAACAGCTTCTACGGCAAGACCCAGATGTTCGCGCCGGACTTCCTCGCCTGGCTCGCCGAGTTTCAGCTGCCGGAATATGAACTGGAGCGGCGCGACGGCCAGTTCGTGCTCCACTTCCACGGCCCCTGGACCCACACGACGATGTGGGAAATTCCGGCGTTGACCATCGTCAACGAACTCCGGTCGCGCGCGGCGATGCGGGGTCGCGACCGGTTCGCGCTCGACGTGCTCTATGCCCGCGCCAAGGCCAAGCTGTGGGACAAGGTCGAGCGGCTGCGGACGCTCCCCGATCTCGTGCTGTCGGACTTCGGCACCCGCCGCCGCCACGGCTTCCTGTGGCAGCGCTGGTGCGTCGAGGCGCTCAAGGAAGGGCTCGGCCACCGCTTCATCGGCACGTCGAACGTGCTGCTCGCCATGGACGCGGACCTGGAGGCGATCGGCACCAATGCGCACGAGCTGCCGATGGTGGAAGCGGCGCTTTCGCCCGACGACGCCAGCCTCGCGGATGCGCCCTACCGCGTGCTCGAGCAGTGGCGCGCCCATTATGGCGGCAATCTGCTGATCGCGCTGCCCGATGCGTTCGGGACCACCTCGTTCCTCGCCCGCGCGCCCGACTGGGTGGGCGACTGGACCGGCTTCCGCCCGGACAGCGCGCCGCCGATCCCGGGCGGCGAGCAGATCATCCGCTGGTGGCAGGCGCATGGCCGCGATCCGCGCGAGAAGCTGTTGATCTTCTCCGACGGCATGGACGTCGAATCGATCGAGGCGACCTATCGCCATTTCAATGGGCGGGTGCGGATGAGCTTCGGCTGGGGCACCAACCTCACCAACGATTTCCGCGGCTGCGATCCGGAGGGTGAGGCCGGGCTGGAGCCGATCTCGCTGGTCTGCAAGGTGGTGGCGGCGAACGGCCGCCCGGCGGTTAAGCTCTCCGACAATCCGGCCAAGGCCACCGGCGAGCCTGCCGAGATCGAGCGCTACCTACGCGTATTCGGCAGCGAGGGCCGCACCGAGCACGCGGTGCAGGTCTAGCCGCGCCAGTCGACCGAATTGCCATAGGGGTGGCACGTCGCGAGCACGCGGCGTTCCACCCCGCCGGGGAACCAGCTGAGCGACAGCCGCACTTCGCTGCGCGTCTCGGTCCATTCGAAGCCGACCCAGGCGAGCGGTCGCTCGGGCGTGGCATATTGCCCGGCATCCTGGATCATCGCGACCACCGCGGCACGGTCGCGCGGCGGCAGATATTGCAGCACCATCGAGTGCATCACGACGCGGCAGACGCCCGCTTCCTGCGGCACGGCGAGTTGGCGGGCGAGCCACTCGGAAGCATCCCCCTTCTCGATCTGGGGCGGATGACGCCGCGCCATGCCCAGTGCCTCTTCCAGCCGGTGTAGCCGTAGCGGCTGGTCGGCGAAGATATAGGCCATCAGGCGCTCGCAGGTCGCCGGATCCGAAGCGCTGAGCGGATTGAGGTCGACGCCGCGTGCAGAGACGACTTCCAGCGGCGCAGGCTGCGGCGCCGGGCCGTGCCAGTCGGGCGTCACCTGCACCGGCGACTGGCGATCCCCGGCGAGCGCCCCGCCGAGATCGAACCCGTAGCGGCCGAGATTGAGGTTGAGGCCGCAACTCGAACCGATTTCCAGGATCTCGAACGGCAGGCCGAAGCGGCGGCGCACCTGCATCAGCGCCGCGACGATCGCCCCGGAGCGACCGACTTCATTGGTCTGCGGCGTGCGGCGCAGGAAGCCGGCGATCAGATCGTCTTCGACGGCCAGCGCCTCGCCGATCGCGCCGTCGAAATCGTCATGTTCGTGGCGATACAGCGCCGCCAGGGCCGGCGGATTGCCGCGGCGGGCGAGGAAGTGGAGCGCAGCGTTGAAGCGCATCGCGAGTGCCGCGGAGGCAGGATCGCCCTCCCAGTGCGTGATCAGCGCCTCGCTGTGCGGGCCGCGGCCAAGCTGGCGCAATCCGGCCGCCAGCACCTCGCCGATGAACGGCGAGCCCAGCTCGGTGGCGACGCGCGCCATGCGCGCGATCTCCGCAATACCCGTCCGGGGTGCGATCATGTTCATTACCATTTCCCGGGCAGAAGCCGCGTCGGATCTTGTCGCCGGGGGCCGTCCGATTCGCAACCGGATCGAACGGCCATGCCCGGTCTTCACGTGCTTCCGACGATCAGAAGCTCTGCCAGTCGTCGTCCGCGCCGTTGCTGCGGACGAGGGCCGAGACGGCGGCCGCCGGAAGCGGCTTGACGCTGCCGCCGTTGAAGCGGCTGGGCGCCACTCGCGAAGTCTGCATCGGAGCACCCCCGCCATTGCCGACCTTGAAGCGGCTGGCCTGCTCGGAGAGCACGCTGACTTCGCTCGCCAGGTTGCGCGCGGCGGCCGAGGTTTCCTCCACCATCGCGGCATTCTGCTGGGTCGACTGGTCCATTTCGCCCAGCGCGGCGCTGATCTCGGTGACCGCGCTCGACTGCGCCTGGTTGTCCGAGGCCATGTTGCCGAGCAGCTGGTGGACTTCGCCCACGCCGCTGGAAATGTCGGCCAGCGCGCCGTCGACGCGCTGCACCGCCTGCACGGCAGTGACGATGTCGCTCTGCGTCGCGGTCAGCTGGTCGCGGGCGCGGCCGGCCTCCTCTTCGGCGCGCATCGCGAGCGCCGAAACGAGGTCGGCGACGACAGCGAAGCCGCGGCCCGCCTCACCCGCACGACCGGCCTCGACCGCGGCGTTCATCGCGAGAACGCGAGTCTGGAATGCGATCTTGTCGAGGCCTTCGATGACGCTATCGATGCCCTTGGCGCTGTCCGACACGCGGGTCATCGCCTGCACCGCTTCGTCGGCGGTGCTGCGGCCGTTGTCGACCGTCGACATCGTGCCGTCGGCGCGCTCCACCGTGCGACCGGCGGCGGCGGCGGTAGCCTTGAGGCGCTGGTCCATCTGGGTGACGGCGGCAGCGGTTTCTTCGAGGCTGGCTGCATTGGCTTCGGTGCGGCGGGCGAGGTCTTCGCTGGCCTGGGCGATCTCGTTCGAGCCGGTGCGGATCGACGCGGTCGCCTCGATCACCGACGCGATCAGCTCACGCAGGCTCGACAGTGCGTTGTTGAAGTTGGTTTTCACCACGCTGTATTCGCCGGGGAACTCGACGTTGATCTGCGCGGTGAGGTTGCCCTGTGCCAGTTCGGCGAGGTGCGACGAGACGGTTTCGACGACCATCTTCTGCGTCGCCTCGGCCTTGGCACTGGCCGCGTCCGACGCTTCCTTGGCGAGTGCGGCATCGCGGAACACCAGCACCGCGCGGGCCATGTCGCCCAGTTCGTCGCCGCGCGCGGTGGCGGGTACCTCGACATGGTTCCGGCCGGCGGCCAGGTCCGCCATGGTGCGGGTCAGCTGACTGATCGGGCGGGCGATGATGCTGCTGAGCGTGACCGCCAGACCGATCGCGATCCCGATCAGCGCGATCGCGCCGATGATCAGCACGGTGGTGGCAGTAGTGATGGCGCCTTCCTGGCGCGCGCCGTTCTTCTCGATCGCTTCGGCCTGCGCGTCCTTGATCGCGCGCAGCGGCAGAACCGCGGCCGACACCAGCACCGCCTTGCCTGCGCCGCGGACCTCGGCCTGCGCCTCTTCGCGCTTGCCGGCCTTGACCTGCGCGATCAGCCGGTCGCCCCACTTCTCGCGCCACGACAATGTTTCGGTGCGCGACTTGCGCAGCGCCTCGAGCAGCGCCGGATCGGTCAGCAGCTTTTCCAGCTCGGCCGAAGTCTCGTCATATTCGCTGCGCCCCTCGTCGTACGACTTCAGGTACGTGGGATCGGCCGTGACGAGGAAGCCGCGCAGCTGGCTGTTCTGGCGCAGCAGCGCCGTTTCCAGCGTCAGCGTCTTCGAATGGATCTGCTGGCTGAGATTGTTCTGGTCGGTGACCGAACGGATCATCGAGATGTTCATGAAGAACACGATCATCACGATCGCTGCCGATGCACAGATCAGCAGGAACGACAGTGCGAGCTTCCTCGGAATTTTCATCGATGCAATCATTTCTGGTCTTTCCGATAGTTTTTGGCGCGCCCGAACATGCTGGTGTCGATCGCGACCTGCGCTAGGGCCGAACCGATCGCCGAAAGGGAGAGAAGGGGCGTGGTCACGCTCGGTCGGCGCCCGGCGCCGACGGTCGGCAGCCTGCGGCCGCAGGGGCGACCCAAGCACCAGCAATGGCAAAAAACCGAACCCGCACGCGCATACCCAACCCCGTTCCCGGTCTGTGGTTTATCGCATTATAGGAACGATCTCTTACCGATCGGTCACCGAGCGCAGAAACAACCTCCGGAAAAGCGCTTAGAACGCTCGGAGGGAACATCGGAAATAGCGTTGTGAAGGCGCCGTTCCGGTTCAGAAAATCCGGATAGGCCGACGCTGCCTGGCATTCCCTACGTTATAGTCCGCAGGTTTGCAGATGAACACATGCACGGTGATCGGCTCGCGCAAAGCATGCGGCGGGAGCACATCGTGCCGTTCCCGCCGCAGCCGAACGGTCAATGCGTTACTTGCGGTCCTTGCGACCGCCCTTCCAGTAAAGAAGGCCGGCGACGATCGCAGCGGACCCGACGCCGATCGCGGCACCCATGCCGATCTGGCGCGAGCTCGGCATGCGACGCTTGGCCGCCTCCGCGATCTCCTTGGCGGCGGCAAGCGCCTCCCCTTCCCCGGCGTGCGGCGCTTCGGCCTTGGGATAGGGCGACTGGGACTCGGCGGGCACGGGCGGTTTCTTGGTCATCGTCTTCCTTCGACACACACGGTCATCAACCGCCGTCTTCATGCGGCGGTTCCGCCCCGGCTTGCAAGGCGCAACCGCACTCCGCCATAGCCGCATGCGATGAACCCGATCTATTGCTCGATGGGCACCACCATCTTCGAAGCCATGTCAGCCCGCGCCCGCGCGAACGGCGCGATCAATCTTGGCCAGGGCTTTGCCGACGGCCGCGGGCCCGAAGCCGTGCTGGAGGCCGCCGCGCGCGCGGTGCTGGAGAAATCGAACCAGTATCCGCCGATGGCCGGGCTGGCCGAACTGCGCCAGGCGGTGGCGGATCACTATGCCCGCCACCAGGCGCTCAACCTCGCGGCCGAAGAAGTGATCGTCACCTCGGGCGCGACCGAAGCGCTGGCCGCCGCCCTTTTCGCCCTGATCGAGCCGGGCGACGAAGTACTCTGCTTCCAGCCGCTCTACGACGCCTATGTGCCGCTGATCCGCCGGGCCGGCGGCGTGCCACGCTTCGTCCGCCTCAGCCCGCCCGAATGGCGGATCGAGCGTGCCGCGCTGGAAGCCGCGGCGACGCCCAAGACCCGGCTGATCCTGCTCAACAACCCGCTCAACCCCGCCGCGACGATGGCCAGCGCCGAGGACCTGGCGATGCTCGCCGACTTCTGCGTCGCGCACGATCTCACCGCGATCTGTGACGAGGTGTGGGAGCACGTCACTTTCGACGGCGCCCGCCATCTGCCGCTGATCGGCTTTCCCGGGATGCGCGAGCGGACGGTGAAGATCGGCAGCGCGGGCAAGATATTCGCGCTGACCGGCTTCAAGGTCGGCTGGATGTGCGCCGCCCCGCCCCTCGCCCGGGTGGTGGCCAAGGCGCACCAGTTCCTCACCTTCACCACCCCGCCCAACCTGCAATGGGCGGTGGCCGAGGGGCTGACGACGCAGGACGACTGGGTACAGGACGCCCGCCACCGCTTCCAGGCCGGGCGCGACCGGCTTGCGGCGGGGCTGCGCGACGCCGGCTTCGCGGTGCTGCCAAGTGCTGCGACCTATTTCCTCTCGGTCGACCTCACCGCCTCCGGGCTGGCGATGAACGACGTGACCTTCAGCGAACGCCTCGTCGACGAGGCCAAGGTCGCGACGATCCCCGTCTCGGCCTTCTACGCCGAGGATCCGGTGACCAACGTCGTTCGCTTCTGCTTCGTCAAGGAAGACGCGGTGCTGGACGAGGCGCTCGCGCGGGTGAAGGCTTGGCGCGCGGCGCTGTCCTGACGCCTCAGATCCGGTCGAGCACCCCGCGTTCGGTGATGTAGCCCGTCACCAGTCGTGCCGGGGTCACGTCGAAGGCCGGGTTGAGCGCCGGGGAGTCGGTGACACGGATCGTCGCGATACGGCCAGCTTCGTCGGGGCCGGTCAGCCGCGTCACTTCCTCGGGCGCGCGCGCCTCGATCGGGATGTCGGCACCGCTGGCGGTCGCCGGATCGAAGGTCGTGTAGGGCAGCGCGACATAGAAGGGCACGCCATTGTCGTGCGCCGCGAGCGCCTTCAGATAGGTGCCGATCTTGTTGCAGACGTCGCCATTGGCCGTCACCCGGTCGGTGCCGACGATCACCGCGTCGACCTGCCCCTGCATCATCAGCAGCCCGCCCGCATTGTCGGCGATCACCGTGTGCGGCACGCCGTGGTTGCGCAGCTCGAAGGCGGTGAGCAGCGCGCCCTGATTGCGCGGGCGGGTCTCATCGACCCAGACGTGCACCGGAATGCCGGCATCGTGCGCGAGATAGATCGGCGCCGTCGCGGTGCCGTAATCCACCGTCGCCAGCCAGCCCGCATTGCAATGGGTGAGGATGTTGAGCGGCCGGTCGGGGTGCCTGGCGTGGAGCCCGCGGAGCAGGTCCAGCCCATGTTCGCCGATCGCGCGGCAGAGCTCGGCATCCTCGTCGCAGATCGCATCGGCGCGCGCATAGGCGGCGGCAGCGCGCTCACCATAGGGCAGGCCCTCTACCGCCGTCCGCACCTGCTCGAGCGCCCAGCGCAGGTTTATCGCGGTGGGTCGCGTCTCTACCAGCATCGCATAGGCGGCATCGAGCCCCGTATCGCTGGCGTCCACCGCCAGCGCCATCGCCAACCCATAGGCCGCCGTCGCCCCGATCATCGGGGCACCGCGGGTCCACATCTCGCGGATCGCCACTGCGGCGGCATCGAGGTCGCGCAGTTCGACCCAGCGGATTTCCCAGGGGAGCTGGCGCTGGTCGAGGATGCGGATGCCCTTGCCGTCCGCGGTGCGCGCGATTGAACGGATGTGCTTGCCTTCGAGGATCACAGGCGAACCTCCGAGAGCGAGTGAATGTCGGCGGGGCCGCCGGCGCGATCGATCAGCAGCGCCCCCAGCCCTGCCGCGCGCGCGGCATCGACCTCCGGTTGCATATCGGACACGAACAGGATTTCCTTTGCTTCGCAGCCCATTGCAGCCGTAATCTTGGCATAGCTCTCAGCTTCTCGCTTCGGCCCGGTCGTGGTGTCGAAATAGCCGGAGAGCATCGGTGTCAGGTCGCCGGCGATCGAATGGCCGAAGATCAGCTTCTGCGCCGCGATCGAGCCAGAGGAGTAGATGTAGATCGACACGCCGGCCGTATACCAACGATGCAGCGCCTCGGGCGTGTCGGGATAGACGTGCCCCTGCAGCGTGCCGTCGGCATAGCCCTGTGCCCAGATCAGCCCCTGCAGCGTCTTGAGCGGCGTCGCCTTGCGATCCTCGGCGATCCAGGCGAGCAGGGTCGCCACCTTGTCGTCGCCCGGCACTTCGGCGAGGATCGGTGCGACCTCTTCACAATGGGCCTCGATATAGCTTGCCAAATGCCTGGCAGCATATGGGAAAAGTACCTCCGCAACGAAGGCGATACTGCTCGTGGTCCCCTCGATGTCGAGCAGGACGGCCTTGGTCTGGGTCATGGGGATACTCGCTGCGTCGCGGGTCAGGCGGCGATGCGCTCGTGGCGCGGGAAGCGGTCGGCGATGGCGTCGCCGGTGAACTGGGCGATCCACCCGTCGGGATTGGTGAACAGCCGGATCGCGGTGAAGCGGGGGCTCGGCCCCATGTCGAACCAATGTGGGGTACCGGCGGGCACCGAGATCAGGTCGCCCTCCGTACAAAGAACCGCATACACGCGATTGTTCAGATGCAGCGTGAAGAGCCCCTCCCCCTCCACGAAGAAGCGCACCTCGTCTTCGGCATGGCGATGCTCGGACAGGAACTTGGCGCGCAGCGCATCCTTTTCGGGGTGGTCGGGCAGCATCCGGATCACGTCGACCGAACGATAGCCCTGCTCGCCCTTGAGCCGCTGGACCTCGGGCGCGAAAGCAGCGAGCACCCCCGCCTGGTCGGCATCCGCTGCGATCGCACGCGAAGGCCAGCGCTCGAAGCGCACCCCGCGGATCGCCAGCTCCTCCGCGATCGTCACCGGATCCTGCGTGTCGAGCAGCGGCGTCGTGCCGGTTTCCAAGAAGATACGAAGTCGGCTCATCGTGTCCATGCCCGTCTGAAGCTGGCCTCGGCGAGCTCGGCGGCAATCATCCATTCGGTCGCCTCCAGCACGCGTTCGGCCTCGTCCACGTCCTTGCCCCAGGCATAGAGCCCGTGGCTGCGAATAAGATACGCCGGAATGGCGCCGGGTACCAGCAGCGCGGGGCGGATCGCCGCTTCGATCACCGCCATGTCCTGGCTGTTGTCGACGATCGGCAGCCGTACCTCGGCCGCATGGGTGGTATGGCCCGGATAGGCCTTGAGCATTTCGTGCCCCGCCAGCGTGATGCCGTCGGCTTCGGTCGCCCGGCTCAGCCCCACCGCCTGCGGCGAATGGCCGTGCAGCACCGCGCCGGCTTCGGGAAACAGCCGGTAGAGTGCGAGATGAAGATCCGCCTCCGCCGACGGCTTGCCGGCGGTGAGCGGCCGGCCATCCAGATCGACGCGCATGATCCCGTCGCCGGTCAGCCGGCCCTTGTGGCGTCCCGAGACGGTCAGCGCGACACTGCCATCGTCGAGCCGGGCCGAGTAATTGCCCGAGGTCGCCGGCGCCCAGCCGCGCGCGTCGAGCCGCCTGCCGGCCTCGATCAGCGCCGCGACGGCCTGTTCATAGGACATGGTCATGCCGCGCCTCTAGCGCTTCGCAGACGCGGCGCGACACAGATTTTTTTCGTTTCGGGAAGAGATCAACGATGCCAGTGCGATGCGGCGCGATTCGCCCGATGGTTCGTTCCCGCCGTCCCGAAACGACATGACGGGTCGGTGAACCGGGCAGGAGGTGCGCCGAAACGCGCCATCAAGCGGCATTAGCGGAAACATCGTTAACGATGCTTCTGCTATACGGTTTCCCGGGCATGACAGAAATTTGCGGGCGCAGAACAAAGATCATGGATTCGAACGCTTCGGTACAAACACGTCGGGCTTTGCTCAAATCCGCGCTGGTAATGGCGAGCGGCGCAGCGGTTTCGGCCTGTGCCTCGCGCACCATCGGGACGACGCTGGCGGCTGCGCCACCACCGCCGCGGATCCAGCCGGCCCCGGTGGCTTCGCTGCATGCGGCACCCAAGGTTGCCGCCCAGCCGCGGATCGTCCCCGCCGGCATCCGGCCGGACCTGTTCAAGCGTGCGACCGCGGCGCTCGACCGGCACTCGATGCATGTCGACACGCACGACCGGATCGCCGTTGCCGATTTCTCGCTGCCTTCGTCGCAGCCGCGCTTCTTCCTGGTCAACATGGGTACCGGTGAAGTCGAGCCGCTGCTGGTCGCGCACGGCATCGGTTCCGATCCGGGCCATACCGGCGTGCTCCAGCGCTTCTCCAACCAGATCAATTCCGAAGCGACGTGCGAGGGCGCGTTCCTCACCGCCGATTATTATGTCGGCAAGCATGGCGATTCGCAGCGGCTGATCGGGCTGGACCCGACCAACAACAACGCCATGGCGCGCGCGATCGTGGTCCATTCGGCCTGGTATGCGAACCCGGACATGGTGTCGAAGCACGGCAAGCTCGGCCGCAGCCAGGGCTGCTTCGCCGTCGGCGAACGCCAACTGGCCAAGGTGTTCGAACGGCTGGGGCCGGGCCGGCTTATCTACGCGGCCAAGGCGTAAACTTGCCTTAGCCCTCCCCTTCAGGCGCATCAGGCAGGCGCTGCCCCCGGCAGCGCCTGAACAGCGTGGGGCGCTGTTCACCTGATGGGGGGTTGGGGTTCGGCCCTGTCTTACCGAGGCCAACAAGCGTTCTGGAATTCCTCCACCCTCAACCCCTCCTCCAAGGAGGAGGGGCTTAAACAGCCTATCCCGGATACATCCCGCCCCCGCGGGGTTGGCAGGCCATGGTCCCCGGCATAGGACACACGCATGGCCGATCCGCATCCGTTCTTCGCGCTCCACCGTCACGGCATGATCCGCGCGGGCGTCTGCACGCCCGTCGGCACCGTCGCCGATCCCGCCGCCAATGCCCGCGCGACCATCGTGCTGGCGCAAGCGGGGGACGCCGCCGGCGCGGATATCCTCGTCTTCCCCGAACTCAACGTCACCAGCTATGCGATCGACGACCTGCATCTGCAGGACACGATCCTCGCCGCCACCGAGGCCGGCATCGCCGCGATCGTCGAGGCGAGCCGCACGCTGAAGCCGGTGCTGCTGGTCGGCGCGGCACTGGCGCGCAACGGCCGCCTCTACAATTGCGCCATCGCCATCGCGCGCGGCCGCATCCTGGGCGTGGTGCCCAAGACCTACCTGCCCAACTACCGCGAATATTACGAGAAGCGCTGGTTCGCCTCGGGCTCTGGGCTGCGCGACCTCGCCATCACCGTCGCCGGCCAGACGGTGCCGTTCGGGCCCGACCTGCTGTTCGCCGCGGAAGACCTGGCCGACTTCGTCTTCCATATCGAGATCTGCGAGGATTATTGGGCGCCCCAGCCCCCCTCCACCGAAGGGGCGATGGCCGGGGCGCTGGTGCTGTGCAACCTGTCTGCCTCGAACATCGTGATCGGCAAGGGCCGCGAGCGCGAGCTGCTCTGCGCCTCGCAGAGCTCGCGGACGATCTCCGCCTATCTCTATTCGGCCTCGGGACCCGGCGAGAGCACCACCGATCTCGCCTGGGACGGCCAGGGGCTGATCTACGAATTCGGCGAGAAGCTCGCCGCTTCGCAGCGCTTCGAGCTGACCGATGCGATCACCTACGCCGACCTCGACCTTGAACGGCTGCGGCTCGAGCGGATGCGCGACGGCACCTTCAACGACAACGCCCGCAACGCCGGGATGCCCGAAACCCGCTTCCGCCGCATCGCCTTCGCGCACCAGCCCGACTTCGCCGATCGCGGGCTGCTCCGCCCGACCCGCCGCTTCCCCTTCGTGCCCAACACCCCGGCGGCGCTGGAGGAGGATTGCTACGAGGCGTTCAACATCCAGGTGGAAGGCCTGCGCCAGCGGCTAGCCTCGACCAAAAGCAAGGCGCTGATCATCGGCATTTCGGGCGGGCTCGATTCCACCCACGCGCTGATCGTCGCCGCCAAGGCGATGGACCGGCTCGGCCGCCCGCGCACCGACATCCTCGGCTATACCATGCCCGGCTTCGCGACGAGCGAGGGCACCAAGTCCAACGCCTGGGCGCTGATGCGCGCGATCGGCATCACCGCCGCCGAGATCGATATCCGCCCTACCGCGCGGCAGATGCTGGCGGACATCGGCCATCCCTTCGCGCAGGGCGAGCCGGTCTACGACGTCACCTTCGAGAACGTCCAGGCGGGCCTGCGCACCGACTATCTGTTCCGTCTCGCCAACCGCAACGGCGGCTTCGTGCTCGGTACCGGCGACCTGTCCGAGTTGGCGCTGGGCTGGTCGACCTATGGCGTCGGCGACCAGATGAGCCACTACGGCGTCAATGCCGGCGTGCCCAAGACGCTGATCCAGTATCTGATCCGCTGGAGCGTCGAGAGCGGCCAGTTCGACGGCGAGGCGGCGACCGTGCTGCTCTCGATCCTCGATACCGAGATCTCGCCCGAGCTCGTCCCCGCCGATGCCGATGGCAAGATGCAGAGCACGCAGGACCGGATCGGCCCGTACGAGCTCCACGATTTCTTCCTGCACCATATCGCGCGGTTCGGGCTCAAGCCGTCCAAGGTGGCCTTCCTCGCCTGGCACGCGTGGCGGGATGCCGAGGCGGGCCTGTGGCCGATCGGCTTCCCGGCGGAGGGCCGCAACCAGTACGACCTGGCAACCATCGCCAAGTGGCTGGAAACCTTCCTGTTCCGCTTCTTCCAGATCAGCCAGTTCAAGCGCTCGGCGCTGCCCAACGGGCCCAAGGTCTCGGGCGCCGCCGCGCTCAGCCCGCGCGGCGACTGGCGCGCGCCTTCGGACAGCGTCGCGACCGCCTGGATCGAGGAACTGCGCGCCGCGCTGCCCTGAGCGGCCTCAGCCGCGGGCGACCGCGCGGATCTTGCGCAGCAGTTCGTGCGAATCGAACGGCTTGCGCAGGATGGTCACGTTGGGCGAGGCGATCGCGTCGAGCTTGTTCGAGTCCGCAAAGCCGGTGATCAGGATCACCGGTAGCGCCGGATCGGTAGTGGCGACCTGGTCGGCGACTTCGCTGCCGCTCAGCTCGGGCATGGCGAAGTCGACCACCAGCGCGGCGAAGCGGCGCCCCTGCACCAGTGCCACCCCGGCCGCGCCATCTGCCGCCTCCTCCACGTCCGCGCCCGCCGAGCGCAGCATTTCGGCGAGCGACGCGCGGACATGTGCGTCGTCGTCGACCAGCGCGATCGTCATGCCCGCCAGGCTGATCCGCTCGTCGCGGGCGGAATCGTCCTGCACGTCGCGGCGGGGCTCGACCGTCGCCAGCGGCAACAGCAGCGTGACGGTGGTCCCCTGCCCCAGTTCGCTGTCGATCAGCAGCGTGCCGCCCGACTGGCGCAGCACCCCGAACGCCATCGACAAGCCCATGCCGGTGCCCTTGCCCACGCCCTTGGTCGAGAAGAACGGCTCCACCGCGCGCGCCACCACCTCTGGCGTCATGCCCATGCCGGTATCGGCAATGCGCAGCGCGACATAGTCGCCCGCGGGCACGTCGGGCGCGACCTTGCCGCTGCGCAGCTCGGCCGAGATCGTCAGCACGCCGCCTTCGGGCATTGCATCGCGCGCGTTGAAGGCGAGGTTGAGCACCGCGAGTTCGAGCTGCAGTGCATCGGTCTGCACGTTCCACACGGGATCGATCCGCTCGATCCGCACGCGCCCCAGCGGCGCCACCGCGCGCTCGACCAGCCCCGCCATGCCGCCGACCAGCTCGGCCAGGCGCACCGACTTCACGTCGAGCCGCTGCTTGCTGGAGAAGGCGAGCAGCTGGCCGGTCAACTGGCGACCGCGCTCCACCGCGTCGAGCGCGCTCGACGTCCAGCGGATCACCCGGTCGGCATCGTCGGGCTTGCGCGCGATCAGCTCGAGATTGCCGGCGATCGCCTGCAGCAGATTGTTGAAGTCATGCGCGATGCCTCCGGTCAGCTGCCCCACCGCCTCCAGCTTCTGCGCCTGCAGCAACGCCGCCTCGACCGTCTCGCGCTGGGCGACTTCGCTCTTCAGCTCGGCGAGCGCAGCATCGCGCTGCTCGACCATCGCGGCGAGCTGGGCATTGGCTTCCTTGAGCTTTTCCGAAGAAGGCAATTTGGTCAGCGTCGGCAGGAGCGGCCAGAGCAGGATCGCGGTGAGCACCGATACCGCTGCCGTCAGCAGCTTGACCAGCGCCTCCAGTCCGTAGAGCGGGCTGAACAGGGTCACCACGCCCATCACATGCGTCATGCCGCAAGCGAGGATGAAGAGGGCGAAGCACCAGAACACCCAGCCGAACGCCAGATCCTTGCGGCTGCGCACCAGCGCCACCAACGCGATCGGGATCGAGAAATAGGACAACGCAATCAGCGTGTCAGCGACGATATGGGTCCACAGCAACAGCGGCTGCCACGACAGGCAATAGCCATGGGGCGAGTAGTTCCCGCTCCAGAAGGCTGCGAACACGCTTTCCATCCATCCCCCTGCCGCCGGCCGTCGCCGACAGAAAATTGCGCACGACCTAGCGCATGCGAATGAGAAGCGGAACTAAGGAAAAAACCCGGTGACCCTCGAAAGATCGTCGCAGGAGTTGATGTTGGGAATGGGTGCCCCCCAATCGATTGCCGTTGCGCCCGCGTGCGCGGCCCAGGCCTTCATCGAGGCACGCGCGCCGGAAGCAATATAGGCGTCGCATACGGGGGCGAGCGCCGCATCCCAGATGCCGAGCACCGGCAGTTGCGCAACAAAGCAAGATCCGCCGTGCGCCAACAACGCTGCCAGCAGCCCCGCCGGCAGCAGCGGTGTATCGCACGGCGCGACCAGCACCCGCGCCATCCCACGCTCGGCAGTTTCACGGAGCGCCGCATTGAGGCCCGCCAGCGGCCCCAGGCCGGACGCCGGACGATCGGGGATTCCGCCCTCGCCTGGGCGGCCGCACAGGATCACGCCGTCGCAATGGGGTGCCAGCGCTGCGGCGACATGGTCGATCAGCGCGCGTCCGTCGAGCGCCGCCAGTGCCTTGTCCGATCCGAAGCGCCGCGCCTGGCCGCCCGCCAGGATCGCACCCAGCGGCTTCATGGCACCAGCCGGAGCATGGCGTCCGGCCGCACCAGCGCGGCCAGCCGCAATCCCGCCGCGCGGGCACGCTCCGCCGCCAAGGCGGTCGGTGCGGAGATCGCCGCGAGCAGCGGGCAGCCCGCCAGCACCGCCTTTTCGACCAGCTCGAACGAGCAGCGCGCGCTGATCAACGCGAAGCCCCCGTCCCAGCCCAGCCCCTGCCGCGCCATCGCGCCGACCAGCTTGTCGAACGCATTGTGCCGCCCGACGTCCTCGCGGACCAGGCGGATCTCCCCCTCCGCCGAGCAGAGCGCCGCGGCATGAGCGGCGCCGGTCTCGCGGTTGAGCGGCTGATGGTCGCGCAGTGCCTCGGCCGCGCGGAAGATCGCGGCCGAGGACGCCCCGCTTTCCGCCTCGATCCTCGGCAGCGGGCGCAGCGCTGCTTCGAGATTGTCGATCCCGCACAGCCCGCAGCTCGAATCCGTCGTGCGGTGCCGAACCCGCTCGATCACCGTCGAGGGATCGGCCAGCGTCACCCGCAGCACCACACCCTGCTCGGCCTGGTGGCTTCCCACGTCCACCGCCGCCCCCAGCCGCTCGGATGCGACGAAGCCGGTGGCGAAATCCTCCAGGTCGGTCGGCGTCGCCATCATCACGGCGTAGCCCAGACCGTTGATTTCGATCGCGACCGGCACTTCCGCGATCAAGCTGCGTTGGAGCCGGGTCTCCGACCCGTCGGGCGTCCTGCGATCGAACCACATATCCATGGGTTGCAGATAGGCAGGCGTCCGGCCCAGGGATAGAGGCAGGATACGTGGTGCAAGGAGCGTGGCGATGGCCCGGGCGAAAGACGGAACGATACATTATGCGGGCGCCGAGGGCGGCTGGGGCTCGATGCGCGGCATGGCGCTGGTCGCCGGCGCCGAACGCCCGAGCGCCGACGCCCTCAAGACGCTCGCCAAACAGAACAAGCCCGGGGGCATGATGTGCACCTCCTGCGCCTGGACCAAGCCGGCCAAGCCGCACATGTTCGAATTCTGCGAGAACGGCGCCAAGGCGACGCTGTGGGACCTCACCACTCGCCGCGCCACGCCGGAGTTCTTCGCCCAGCACACCCTGACCGAGCTGCGCGGCTGGAGCGACCACGACCTCGAACAGGCCGGCCGCCTCACCAATCCGATGCGCTACGATCGCGCTACCGATAAATACCTGCCCTGCACCTGGGATGAAGCCTATCGCGCGATCGGCAAGAAGCTGCGGGGCTATAACCCGAAGAGCACGATCTTCTACGCCTCGGGCAAGGCGAGCCTGGAGACCAGCTACGCCTGGGCGCTGTTCGCGCGGCTCTATGGCCACAACAACCTGCCCGACAGCTCGAACATGTGCCACGAGACCACCTCGGTCGCGCTCAAGTCGACGATCGGCGCGCCGGTGGGCACCTGCGTGCTCGAGGATTTCGAGCATTGCGACGCGATCTTCTTCTTCGGCCAGAACACCGGCACCAACAGCCCGCGCTTCATCCATACGCTGACCGCGGCCCGCAAGCGCGGTGCCAAGATCGTGACCTTCAACCCGATCCGTGAGAAGGGCCTGCTCGAGTTCCGCAACCCGCAGAGCCTCCAGATGGTGACCGGCGGCAAGACCGAGATCTCGCACCAATATTATCAGCTCAAGCCGGGCAGCGACATTTCCGCCATGCTCGGCATCGCCAAGCATGTGCTCGCCGAGGAGGATCGCCGCGGCGGCGTGATCGACCGCGCCTTCATCGCCGAGCACACCCACGGCTTCGAGGAATTTGCGGAGAAGGTCCGCAGCACCAGCTGGGAGACGATCGAAGCCGAGACAGGCCTGCCCCGCGCCGACCTGATCGCCGCGGCCGAGGTTTATATTCAGGCCGAAAGCGCGATCGGCATCTGGGGCATGGGGCTCACCCAGCATGTCGGCGGCTATGACAATGTCGCGGGCGTGGTGAACCTGATGCTGCTGCGCGGGAATATCGGCCGCCTCGGCGCAGGCGTCTCGCCGGTACGCGGCCACTCCAACGTCCAGGGCCAGCGCACCGTCGGCATCTCCGAGAAGCCCGAGCTGGTGCCGCTCGACCAGCTTTCCGAGCAGTACGGCTTCCAGCCGCCGCGCGACGAGGGCTATACCACCGTCACCGGCTGCGAGGCGATCGCCAAGGGCGAGATCAACGCCTTTCTCGGCCTCGGCGGCAATTTCCTCCGCGCCGTGCCCGATCACCGCGTGATGGAGAAGGCGTGGACCGGCATGGGCCTCACCGTCCAGATCGCCACCAAGCTCAATCGCGGACACCTGTTCTGCGGCGAGACCGCCTATCTGCTCCCCACGCTGGTCCGTTCCGAGCGCGACGTGCGCGACGGCATGCCGCAGGTGGTGACGATGGAGGACAGCCTCAGCTGCATCCACGGTTCGATCGGCGAGGCCAAGCCGGCCAGCCCGCATCTTCAACCCGAGCTGGCGATCGTCGCCGGGATCGCGAAGGCCGCGCTCGACCCCAACCCCAATGTCCCCTGGGAGGCTTGGTCGAACGACTATGCGCTGGTCCGCGATGCGATCGAGGCGACCTATCCGGACAAGTTCAAGGACTTCAACCAGCGGCTGTTCACCCCCGGCGGCTTCTTCAAGGGCAACAGCGCGCGCGACCGAAACTGGAAGACGGAGAGCGGCAAGGCCGAGTTCACCGTGCCCAGCCACCTCAACGCCACCGGCTTCGCCGATGCGGACGGGGTGTACCGGCTGATGACGCTGCGCTCGAACGACCAGTTCAACACCACGGTTTACGGCTATTCGGATCGCCTGCGCGGGATCGAGGGCAAGCGCGACGTGCTGCTGATCAGCCCCAGGGAGATGGAACGCGCCGGGCTGAAGGAAGGTCAGCGCGTGGCGCTGGTCGGCGACGATTCGGATGGCGTCGACCGCGTGGTCGAAGGGCTGGAGGTGCTGCCCTTCAACCTGCCCCAGGGCTGCGTCGCGGGCTATTACCCCGAGCTCAACCCGCTGATCGCGCTCGGCCACCACGACGGCGCCTCGAAGACGCCCGCGGCGAAATCGGTGCCGGTGCGCATCCGCGCCTGATCCTGATATAGAAGACGCGCTGCAAAGACGGCCGCCGGCTCTTGTCGGCGGCCGTTCTTATGCTAGGCAGCGGACAACGTTGACAAGCGATCCGGGAGGAGAGGACGACATGAAACGACACGCTCTGAAGCTGGCAGCCCCGCTGCTCGCGCTCGCCGCCACCACTGCCTTTACGGCGCCTGCGCTGGCGCAGACCCAGGCCTCGCGCCCCTGGACCAACGCCAAGCTGTCGCCCGACGCGCGCGCCAAGGCGATCCTCGCGCAGATGACCGAGGACGAGAAGCTCACCTTGGTATTCGGCCTGTTCGGCACCGATTTCGCGCCCAAGAACTTTAAGACCCCCGCCGAGGCGCGTCCGGGCTCCGCCGGCTATGTTCCCGGCATCCCGCGCCTGGGCATCCCGGCGCAGTGGCAGACCGATGCCGGCGTCGGCGTCGCGACGCAGGGCGGCGCCGAGCGCAAGCGCGGCCGCACCTCGCTCCCCTCGGGCATCGCCACCGCCGCGACCTGGGACCCCGCCCTCGCCTTCAAGGGCGGCGCGATGATCGGCGCGGAGGCGCGCGCCTCGGGCTTCAACGTGATGCTCGCGGGCGGCGTCAACCTGCTGCGCGAGCCGCGCAACGGCCGCAACTTCGAATATGGCGGCGAGGATCCGCTGCTCGCCGGCACGATCGTCGGCGCGCAGATCGCCGGCATCCAGTCGAACCACATCATCTCCACGGTGAAGCATTACGCGTTCAATGACCAGGAGACCGATCGCAACAAGATGAACGCGGTGCTCGATCGCACCGCCGCGCGGATGAGCGACCTGCTCGCCTTCAACATCGCGATCGAGAAGTCCGATCCGGGCTCGGTGATGTGCAGCTACAACAAGGTAGACGGGCTCTGGGCGTGCGAACAGCCCTGGCTGCTCACCGACGTGCTGCGCCGCGACTGGGGCTGGAAGGGCTTCGTGATGTCCGACTGGGGCGCGACCCACTCTACCGCCGCCGCCGCCAATGCGGGCCTGGAGCAGCAGTCCGGCTGGCCGTTCGACGAGCAGCCCTATTTCCGCGAGCCGCTCAAGGCGGCAATCGCCAAGGGCGACGTGAGCAAGGCACGCCTCGACGAGATGGCGCACCGCATCCTCCGCTCGATGTTCGCGCACGGGCTGTTCGATCACCCGATCACCGGCGCGCCGCTCGATCTCGCCCCGGCGATGCTCAAGGCGCATGCCGACGTGACCCGCGCCGATGCCGAGGCGGGTATCGTGCTTCTCCAGAACAAGGGCGACGTGCTGCCGCTCGCCGCCAGCGCCAAGCGGATCGTCGTGATCGGCGGCCATGCCGACAAGGGCGTGCTGGCGGGCGGCGGCTCGTCGCTGGTCTATCCGGTCGGCGGCAATGCCGTGCCGGGGCTCGAGCCGAAGATCTGGCCGGGCCCGGTCATGTACCACCCCTCCGCACCGCTGGAGGCGCTGCGCCGCCAGCTGCCGGGCGCGACGATCTCCTATCTCGATGGCACCGACCCCGCCGCCGCCGCGGCAGCTGCCAAGCAGGCCGACATCGCAGTCGTGTTCGCCACGCAGTGGGCGGGCGAAGCCTTCGACGTGTCGCTGAACCTAACCGACAATCAGGACGCACTGATCGACGCCGTCGCTGGCGCCAATGCCAAGACGGTGGTGGTGCTAGAGACCGGCGGCCCGGTGCTCACCCCCTGGGCCGACAAGACCGCGGCGATCCTGGAAGCCTGGTATCCCGGCACCGCGGGCGGCGAAGCGATCGCCAATGTGCTGACCGGCAAGGTGAACCCCTCGGGCCACCTCCCCGCCAGCTTCCCGCGCAGCGTCTCGCAGCTGCCCAAGCCGAGCGCGCCGAACGAAGGCGAGACCCGCTACACCGAAGGCGCCACGGTCGGCTACAAATGGTACGACGCGAAGGGCGACAAGCCGCAATTCGCCTTCGGCCATGGCCTGTCCTACACCCGCTTCGCCTATTCGGGCCTCAAGGCAACCGCGCCCAAGGGCCAGGTGACCGTGACCTTCACGCTGCGCAACACCGGCAGCCGCGCCGGCGCCGACGTGGCGCAGGTCTATGTCTCGGGCGCCGGCTGGGAAGCGCCGAAGCGGCTGGGCGCGTTCCAGAAGGTGTCGTTGGCACCGGGCGCGTCCAAGACCGTCTCGGTCACCGTCGATCCGCGCCTGCTGGCGGTGTTCGACGGCGCGGCGCACCAGTGGAAGATCGCCGGGGGCAGCTACAAGGTGCTGCTCGGCCAGTCAGCGGAGGACATCGTCGCGACGACCACCGTCAATGTGCCCGCGCGCACCCTGCCGGTCGGCTGGCACCCCTGACCGACCCGGCCCCGCGCGCCTCGAACGGCGCGCGGGGCTATCCGCTCAAGCGAGCGGGATACGCCGCCCCTCTTCCGCGCTCTGCCGGGCAAGCTCGATCAACTGGAGCCCGGCGAGCGCATCCTTCGCCGCAACGGGCGGTGCCGCGCCGTCGCGGATCGCGGCCGCCACCCCGGCATAGAATCGCCGATAGTCGCCGCGCTCCGACGCGATCGTCTCGGTCGAACCGTCGGGCAGCGTCAGGACGCCATATTGCGCCGGGTCCTCCAGCCCATGGCCGGGATCGCGCACCGATCCCCCGGCGCGCATCGCCGCCTCCTGCGGATCGAGCCCGTACTTCACGAAACTGCCGCCGCGACCATGGAGCGCAAAGCGCGGCCGCGCCGCCGCGATCATCCGCGAACTCGCCAGCACCACCCGGCGCGTGCCGTAGAACAGCGTCACGGTGAAATAGTCGTCGACCGGGCTGTTGCCACGCTGTCGGGCGACATCGCCCTGCACCGCCTCGGGCATGCCGAACAGGACCAGCGCCTGGTCGATCATGTGCGGCCCCAGGTCGAGCAGCTGCCCGCCGCCCTCGGCTTCCTTCCAGGCCTGCGACAATTCGGGGCGGAAGCGGTCCCAATGCGCCTCGAACAGGAGGATCTCGCCCAGCCGGTCGCCTTGCACCAGCGCCTGCACCGCGAGGAAATCGCTGTCCCAGCGCCGGTTGTGGAACGGCACCAGCAGCCGCGCCTGCGCCTCGGCGAGGCCGATCAGCGCCTCGGCCTCGGCGGCGCTGGGGGTCAGCGGCTTGTCGATCACGACATGCTTGCCCGCTTCGAGCGCCGCCGTGGCGAGCGGGAAATGCGTGGCATTCGGCGTCGACACCACCACCAGATCGATTGCGGGATCGGCGATCAGCGCTTCGGGGCTGACGGCCGGCACCCCCGGATAGGCCTTCGCGACGGCCTCGGCCCGAGAGGAGCCAACGGCCGCCAGTTCGAGCCCGTCGACCGCGTCGATCAGTGGTGCGTGAAAGGCGGTGCCGCCTAGGCCGAAGCCGATAAGGCCGGTGCGGATCATGGCGTTCTCCCGTTGCCGTATGGCTGCGGCCTAGCGGCAACGCCCCGCCATTCCAAGCAAGTCGCCGCAGCCGCCCGGAAAAACCGGTCCGCTCAGCAGGTTCGCGGTGCAGCCCCGATGCGGTCGCCGACCGCATCGGCCAGTTTGTGCAGCTGTGCCCACTGCCGGAACGATGCGGGGCCGTGGGGGCGGCGGTCGAGCCCGCACACGGCGCCGATCGGGAAGGGCCCGCTCCGCACCACCACGCCGGTATAATAGCGCACGCAGGGGCCGCCTGCGACCAGCGGGTTGGCGCGGAAGCGCGGATCGATGTGGAGATCGGGGACGCTGAGCAGCCCATCCGGCGCCGCGATGGTATGCGAGCAAAAGGCGATCGAACGCGGCAGCACGACCGGCTCGATCCCGACCGCGCTGATCATCCGCTGCACATCGCCGTCGGTGACCGTAACCATCGCGATCGGCGTGCGCAACACCATGCAGACTTCGCCGAGCAGTTCGTGCAGCACGGGATCGCTCGGCGATACCGCGCGCAGACCGTCTACCGCGCGCTGGCGGCGCGCCTCGTCCTCGGGCCGGAACGCGGCGGAGAAGAAGTGGAGCGTCATGCCGCCCGCCGCACGGTGCCGGGCTCGTCGAACGCGATCCGGATCGCGTTCTTGCCGTTGCGCTTCACTTCCAGCATCGCCTCGTCCGCCAATCCGATCATCCGTTCGGTATCCCGCGCCGCGTGGGCATCGATCACCACCGCCCCCATGCTGCAGGTGACCGCATGGCCGGTCGAGCGCAGTGCCTCGCTGAGCCGTGCATGGAGGCTCTCGGCGACCTGCTCGGGCACCACGCCGCGCTCGATGGCGAGGAAGGCGCAGAATTCGTCGCCGCCCAGCCGGGCGAACAGGTCGTCGGGCCGCATCCGTGCGCGGGCCTCGTCGGCGAAACGCCGGAGTACTAGGTCCCCCGCCGCGTGCCCGTGCCGATCGTTGACCGCCTTGAACCCGTCCAGATCCATGTAGAGCAGCAGCAGCGTCGAACCGCGACGGCGCGCGATCTGCGCCACCCGCTCCAGCTGGCTGCGAAACGCGCCCCCGTTGAGCGAGCGGGTGAGATAATCCGTGGAAGCGCGCCACAACTCGCCGTCGATGGTGTGGCGCAGCGTCGCCACCATCAACACGATCATGATCGCACCCGCGGCACGAGTCACCGTGTTCCAGACGACGACCGGCGCGGAGAGAGCCTGAAAGTCCAGGAACGGCAGCGATCCGAACCCGTTCAAGGCGGAGCCGAGCGCGATCGAGAACAGCACGACGATGATGCCGGCGCGCTCGCGCAGCGTCCATGCCGTGAGAATGTCGACGAACAGATAGCCGATCGTCATCGAGACCGTCGGCCCGGTCGCCCAATCGGCGACGATCGTCACGACCATCGCCGTGCAGACCGCGATCCAGGCCTGCAGGCGGCTCAGCCGCATCGTCCAACGAAAACTGCGCATCATCGCCCTGATCAAGGCCGACTGCGGCGGTGGTGCCTTCACGCGATCCAACTCCCCCACGGCGTGGATACCCCTTTACTGCCCAATGGCTTAACGGCCCCGAAACACAGGCGGCCGGTTCTCGCCGCTCCGGAATAGTACGAGTGCGGGTTTTTGACGGCGCGTCGTCCGCAATGGGGCACGAGCACGCAACAATGCCTCTAGGAGGTTCGCTCGCAACCCCCTATGCTCGGAGTTGATGACTGCAGCCTTGTTCCAGATCGACCCGCGTGACCCCGTCGCCACCGCCCTCCGCCCGCTGCACGCAGGCGACACGGCGCTGGGGGTCACCGTTACCACGGACATCCCCCAAGGCCACAAGGTCGCGATCCGGCCGATCGAGGCCGGCGCACCGGTGCACAAGTTCGGGTTCCCGATCGGTCATGCGACACGGGCCATCGCGCCCGGCGAGCACGTGCATACCCACAATGTGGCGACCGCCCTCGCCGCGAGCGGCAGCTACGCGTACCAGCCCGCCTTCGAAGCAGCACCGGCCGCTGCCGGGCCAACCTTCCTCGGCTATCGCCGGGCAGACGGACGGGTGGGCACCCGCAACGAAATCTGGATCCTGCCCACGGTCGGCTGCGTGGGCCGCACCGCCGAGAAGATCGCCGAGCGCGCCGCCGCGCGCTTCGCCGGCCGGGTCGACGGCATCCACGCCTTCGCGCATCCCTTCGGCTGCTCGCAGCTCGGCGACGATCTGGAAGGCACGCGTGCAATCCTGACGGCGCTCGCCAACCATCCCAATGCCGGCGGCGTTCTGCTTGTCGGACTTGGCTGCGAATCCAATCAGATGCGCGGCATGTTGGAGGGTATTTCTCAGCCCAACCTCCGCACCATCGGCGCGCAGGCGGCTGGCGACGAAATCGAAGAGGGAATCGCTCTAGTAGAGGAACTTATCAACCAGGCTGAACAGGCCGTGCGAACCGAGGAGCCACTCGCGTCTCTGGTCCTCGGGGTGAAATGCGGCGGTTCGGACGGGTTCTCAGGATTGACCGCCAACCCACTGGTGGGACGGATGAGCGATGCGGTCACGGCCGCGGGCGGCACCGCCATCCTCACCGAAATTCCCGAGATCTTCGGGGCCGAGCAGTTGCTGATGGCGCGCGCGGCGACCGAGACGGTGTTCGGGAAGATCGTCGATCTGGTGAACGGCTTCAAAGCCTATTTCACCCGGCACGGCGAACCAGTCTCGGAAAACCCCTCCCCCGGCAATCTCGCCGGCGGCATCACCACGCTGGAGGAAAAGTCGCTCGGCGCGGTGCAGAAGGCGGGACACGCGACGGTCACCGACGTGCTCGGCTATGGCCAGCGCGTGCAGCGTCCGGGCCTCGCGCTGCTCGAAGCGCCGGGCAACGACGCGGTCTCGTCCACCGCGCTGGCGGCCGCGGGCGCAACCGTCATCCTGTTCACCACCGGCCGCGGCACGCCGCTGGGCTTCCCGGTGCCGACGATCAAGATCGCCTCGAACAGCGACCTCGCCGCGCGCAAGCCGGGCTGGATCGATTTCGACGCTGGGCAGGTACTCGCCGAGGACATGGAGGCGGCGAGCCGTGCCCTGCTCGAACGGATCGTGGCGATCGCCTCGGGGGATCCGACGGCTGCCGAGCGCAACGGCGAGCGCGAGATCGCGATCTGGAAGCGCGGCGTTACGCTCTGAGGGGCGATTTGTTCCCAAGAAAATGCGGCGAATGCATGCTGCATCGCGGCGATCCGCAATTCCCCTGGATTGATGCTGAAAGCTGAACGGGTTAGCCCTGAAAGCGAGCAGAGATCGGGTGGTAGCAATGGCTGAATTCTTCGTGTTCCTGTACGCAATGGCCGCCGGCTTCGTGCTGCTGACGATGCAGCGCAACCGCCGCGAGCAGCGCGCCGATGCACCGATCGTGACGCTGGTCGGCTGGGGGCTGTTCTCGCTGTCCTCGACGCTCGCGCTGCTGCTCGGCGCCGTCGCGCTGGCGCTGGCGCTCGGCATGCAGATGCCGCTGCCCGCCGGCTTCGAGAGCTTCGCGCTCTAACCGGCATGCCGCTCTACGCCTTTGGGGGAAAGGCGCCGCAGGTCGCGGCGGATGCCTGGGTCGCGCCGAGCGCCGAACTGATCGCCGACGTGCGGGTGGCGAGCGGCGCCAGCATCTGGTTCGGCGCCGTGGTCCGCGCCGACAACACGCCGATCGTCATCGGCGCCCGCAGCAACATCCAGGAAGGCGCACTGCTCCATTCGGATCCCGGCGCACCGCTGACCATCGGCGACGAGGTGACCGTCGGCCATCATGCCGTGCTCCATGGCTGCACGATCGGCGACGGCTCGCTGATCGGCATGGGCGCGATCATCCTCAACCGCGCGGTGATCGGCGCCGAATGCCTGGTCGGGGCCGGCGCACTGATTACCGAGGGCAAGGAATTTCCGGCCGGCCAGCTGATCATGGGCAGCCCCGCCCGCGCGGTCCGCCCGCTCGACGCGGCGCAGCGCGCGATGCTGCGGGCCAGTGCGGCGCTCTATGCCGCCAAGCAGCGCGAATACGCGACGGGCCTCACCCGAATCGACTGATTCGCGCGCTTTCCGGGATCGGGTTGCGCGTCGGCGCTTTGGCCGCCCGTGCATGCCGTAGCGTCGCCGACACCCGCCTAGACAGGCTTCGTAGCTGCGGTATCACTCGGGCATGGCGCTACCGGCTCTCTTCGATCGTCTGCGGCTTCCCGTCATCGGCTCGCCGCTGTTCATCATCTCCTGCCCCGAACTGGTCATCGCCCAGTGCAAGGCGGGGATCGTCGGCTCCTTCCCCGCGCTCAACGCGCGGCCGCAGAGCCAGCTCGACGAGTGGCTGCACCAGATCACCGAGGAACTCGCGGCCTGGGACCGCGACCATCCGGACACGCCCGCCGCGCCCTTCGCGGTCAACCAGATCGTCCACCGCTCCAACCCGCGGCTGGAGGAGGATGTCGCGAGCTGCGCCAAGTGGAAGGTGCCGATCGTCATCACCTCGCTGGGCGCCCGCCCCGAGCTCAACGACGCGGTGCACGGCTGGGGCGGCATCACGCTGCACGACGTTATCGACGATCGCTTCGCCCACAAGGCCGTCGAAAAAGGCGCCGACGGCCTGATCCTGGTCGCAGCAGGCGCCGGCGGCCATGCCGGGCGGCTGAGCCCGTTCGCGCTGGTCCAGGAGGTGCGCGAATGGTTCGACGGACCCGTCGCCCTTTCGGGCTCGATCGCCACGGGCGGCGCGGTGCTGGCGGCGCAGGCGATGGGCGCCGACCTCGCCTATATCGGCTCGCCCTTCATCGCGACCGAGGAGGCCAACGCCGTCCAGGCCTATAAGCAGGCGATCGTCGACGGCCGCGCCGAGGACATCGTCTATTCGAACCTGTTCACCGGCGTGCACGGCAATTACCTGCGCGCCTCGATCGTCAATGCCGGGCTCGATCCGGAGAATCTGCCCGAGAGCGATCCGAGCGCGATGAACTTCGGCGGCGCCAAGGCGTGGAAGGATATCTGGGGCTCGGGCCAGGGCATCGGCGCGGTGCATGCGATCGAACCGGCAGGGGCGCGGATCGACCGCCTTGGTGCGGAATATGCCGCCGCGCGGGCACGGCTGGCGCTCTAGGCGTTCAGAAGGCCCCGGCGAGCCGATCGAGCATCCGCCGCGCCGGGCTCGACACTGCGATCGGCGACGCGTCGAAGGCGGAGTCCAGCCGGGCAACGCGGCGATACAGGTCCATGCTCGCCCGCACGATGATCACCGCCTGGAGCGGCATGTCCTCGAGCAGCGCGGCGTCGGTTTCGGGTGCGGGGCCTAGCCGGCGACCGGGGGCGCGGGTATCGGCCAGTTGCAATTCTCCGGCATCCACCGCACGCTGGGTGAGCAGCCAGGCGATGACGTGCATCAGCCGCGTCGTCACCTTGAGCGACTCGCACGAGAACGCCACCCGGCTCAGCGCCGCCAGCGCATCGCGCTCGTCGCGGCCGAGCTGGTCGAAATAGCCGCGCGCCTCATCCGCCAGCACCATCGCCTCGACATAGAGCGAGTCGACCAATCGTCGGTGCAGGGTAAGGGCGTCGGAGCGCTTCATCCCCCTCTAGCTGCCACAGGATCGCGACGCGCGGAAAGCGCCAATTTTGCCGCGTCGCAGCAAAACGGAACAATCACGCAATGATGTCCGGGATCAGCTGGTCCTCGAGCAGCGAAATCTCGTCGCGGAGCTTGAGCTTGCGCTTCTTGAGGCGCGCGATCTGCAGCTGGTCGCCGGTACCGCTATCCGCCAGCGCGGCGATCGCGGCATCCAGGTCGCGATGCTCGGCACGCAGGGGCTCCAACCGGCGCCGGATCTCGCTTTCGTCCATTCTATGCCCCCAGTGCGCCCGACTCGCCGGATCGTTGCCCGGCATGCGAACCATCGCGGCTTTTCCGCGGTCTGTCGATCAGTGTTGATTCTGCACGCGACAAGCGGCGCAAAACATGATGTAGTTCGCTCCCCTCAGAGTTATCGAAGGAGGAATGCTTCATGCACGCCGGGCATCTTTCGGCACTTACCGCCAAACATTCGCAGCTGGACCAGCGAATCGCCAGCGAAACGCAGCGCCCCCTCCCCGATCACATACTGTTAGCGCAATTGAAGAAAGAGAAGCTGCGGGTCAAGGAAGAGATGCAGCGATAACCGTCCCGTTCACGGACTATTTACCGAAACCTTGGACTCGCGCGGCAGAAACTTGCCGCGCGAGCCGGGGACATACGCTCCATCAGCAATGGCTGCATGTCGGAAGCTGCATGTCGGAAAGCGCGAGATTCGGCGGAATGGGTTCGGCGCAGCTTAGCGGCGCGTGAAGATCGGCTTTACATAGGCCGGCGTCTGGGTGCCCCCGCCCACCGGCTTGCGCGCCAGCTTCGGATCGATCTCATTGTCGAACGCGACGCCCACGCGCCCTTCGGCCGCCCAGGCGATCTTGCCCTTCACCCAGCCGACGCCGCGAACTTCGATCTCCACCGGCGTGCGCAGGCCCACCGGACCGGTATATTCGGCCATCAGCCCGCCGGCCGAAAGATTACGCACCCGCACCGTACCGACATCCTCGCCATCGACGCGGAACTGCGCGGTCAGCAACAGGCTGTCGCGGGCACCGCTGCGCTTGCCCGCAAAGTCATCGGCCGAAAGCGTGGTGGCGGGGATGTAAGACTGCTGGTCCATGATTGGCTCTCGATGGCGGATTCGCACCCGCAGGGAGTAGACCAACAACTCTTAACGAAAGGATTAACCGAAATCCGCCCCGGTATTTTGCCGGAGCGGATTTGAACGTAGATTTCACTCGTCCCGGCTGATCTTCTCGTTGCGCTCGTGCCGCTCCTGGGCTTCGACCGTCATCGTCGCCGTGGGACGGGCTTCGAGCCGGCCGAGCGGGATCGGTTCGCCGGTCACTTCGCAATAGCCATATTCGCCTTCCTCGATGCGGCGCAGCGCCGCGTCGATCTTGGCGATCAGCTTGCGCTGGCGATCGCGGGTGCGCAGTTCGATCGACCAGTCGGTTTCGCTGGAGGCGCGATCGGTGAGGTCCGCCTCGCGCAGCGGCTCGGACTGGAGCTGGTTCAGCGTGCCAGCCGCCTCGCGATAGATCGCGTCCTTCCAGCCATTCAGCTTGTTGCGGAAATATTCCTGCTGCCGCGGATTCATGAAGGGTTCGTCGTCGCTCGGCCGATAGCCGTCGTCGCCATCATTCGCGGCCGGAGGAACGCTTTTATCGTGCTCGTCAAAACGGCCTAAAACAGTTGCCATTCCCACTCTCCACACCAGTCCCCGGTGGCGTGCCGCTCGAGAGACTGCATTGCCCGCAGGCGCTATACTTTCGCAAGCAGCCATTAACAAGCCAATGCCGCGAAAGCTTTTTGGCGGGAATTCCCTATAGTTCAGTAGAAATTAGCAATCCCTGAACCACTTGCACTTTTTTCCGTTTCGGACGGACACAGACGCCGTCCGGCAAGCAGCTTCCGTCCTGAAATCGAACACGGGGCGGGTCTTCGGCGCGATACTGGCGGGCGGTGGCGGACGCGACGCAGGCCCCGTCCGCCACGAGTCTTCAGGCGGACTGCAGCGCCTTTTCGATGTCCGGCACCGGATGATCGGTCAGGTCCTTGGCCAATTCGCCCTTCAGCCGATCGCTGACGCTGATATGATAATGCTTGCGCAGTTCGCCCAGCGTCTTGGGCGGCGCGACGATGATCAGCGACTCGAAGCTGTTGCGCAGCGCCTCTTCCTTGAGCATGCCCGCGACCTCGGCGGCGAAGCGATCTTCTTCCAATTGATGGAAATCGGTTTCGCCCATCGTGCCGCCGGACGATGCGAACTGCCCGCCGCCGCGCGTGGACGCCGCCGCGCCCGACGAATCGGTCTTCTGATCCGAGTCCTTAGGATTTGGGTGGAGTTCCTTCCGCACCACTTCGAGGTTGAGATATTCCGCATCGCCCTGGTTGCGCAGCATCAGCAGCTTGCGGCCGTCGGCGACCACCACCATCGCATCATGGGGAACCAGCATCGCGCTCTCCTTGTCGCTGTTCAGTTGGAGCGCAACCAACGGGCGGGCGGCGGCGGGGTTGCGTGGGGAACGGGCCCCGGCCATAGGTTCGCGCCATGCACGACATCCGCTTTCTCCGCGAACATCCCGAAGCCTTCGACCAGGGCCTGGCCAAGCGCGGCCTCGAGCCGCAGTCGGAGGCGTTGCTGGCGCTCGACGAACGCCGCCGCGCGCTGGTGACCGAGCTGCAGGCCGGCCAGGCGCGCCGCAACGAAGCCTCGAAGGCGATCGGCGCCGCCAAGGCGAAGAAGGACGAGGAAGCCGCCGCGGCGCTGATGGCGGAAGTGGCGGCGCTCAAGGAGCGGATGCCCGCGCTCGAGGCCGAGGAAAAGGCGGTGGGCGAGGAACTGGAAGGCCGGCTCGCCGCCCTGCCCAACCTTCCCTATCCGGACGTGGCGCTCGGTGCGGACGAGAATGACAATGTGTTCGTGCACGAGCGCGGTACCGTTCCCGCCTTCGCTTTCGCGCCGAAGGAACATGACGCGATCGGCCCGGCGCTGGGTCTCGACTTCGAGACCGGGGCGGCGATGTCCGGCGCGCGCTTCACCTTCGTGCGCGGCGCCGCTGCCCGGCTCCACCGCGCGCTCGGCCAGTTCATGCTCGACACGCTGACCGGCAGCTATGGCTATGAGGAATGCGTGCCGCCGCTGCTGGTGCGCGACGAGGCGCTGTTCGGCACCGGCCAACTGCCCAAGTTCGCCGAGGACCTGTTCCAGACCACCGACGGTCGCTGGCTGATCCCCACCGCCGAGGTGAGCCTGACCAACGCGGTGCGCGAGAAGATCCTGAGCGAGGAGGAACTGCCGCTCCGCCTGACTGCGCTCACCGCCTGCTTCCGTTCCGAGGCGGGGGCTGCGGGCCGCGACACGCGCGGCTTCATCCGCCAGCACCAGTTCGAGAAGGTCGAGATGGTGTCGATCACCACCCCCGACCAGTCCGAAGCGGAGCATGAGCGGATGACCGACGCCGCCGAGGACGTGCTGACCAAGCTCGGCCTCGCCTTCCGCCGGATGAAACTGTGCAGCGGCGACATGGGCTTCACCGCGGCGCGCACCTACGATCTCGAAGTGTGGCTGCCGGGCCAGGACCGCTATCGCGAGATCTCTTCCTGCTCGACCTGCGCCGACTTCCAGGCGCGGCGGATGCACGCGCGCTACCGCCCCGAGGGGGAGAAGGGCACGCGCTTCGTCCACACGCTCAACGGCTCGGGCCTGGCGGTGGGCCGCACGCTGGTTGCGGTTCTGGAGAATTATCAGCAGGAAAATGGCGCGGTGTCGGTGCCGGCGGTGCTCCAGCCCTATCTGGGCGGGCTGACGCTGCTCGAACCGCGCGGCTAATGCGGATCCTCCTCACCAACGACGACGGCTATCATGCCCGCGGCCTGGCCGTGCTGGAGCGGATCGCGCGGACGCTGTCCGACGACATCACCGTCGTCGCGCCCGCCGAGGAGCAGTCGGGCAAGGGCCGCTCGCTCACCCTCACCGAGCCGTTCCGCGTCCGCCGCCACGGCGAGGGTCGCTATGCGGTGAAGGGCACGCCCACGGATTGCGTTATGTTCGCGCTGGGCGAGGTGATGGCCGATGCCAAGCCCGACCTGATCCTCTCGGGGGTCAATCGCGGCGGCAATCTTGCCGAGGACGTCAGCTATTCGGGCACGGTCTCGGCGGCGATGGAAGGCGCGCTCGCGGGCATCCGCTCGATCGCGCTCAGCCAGCGATACGCGCGTAGCGGCATGGGCGATGCGGTACCGTTCGACACCGCCGAGACCTGGGGTGAGCGCGTGCTGCGGCCGCTGCTCGACGTCGCGATGGAGCCGCGCACGCTGGTCAACATCAACTTCCCGCCGATCGCGGCCGATGCGGTGCAGGGGATCAAGGTCGTGTCGCAGGGGTTTCGCGACTATGGCCGCGTCGCGCTCGACAAGCGGCTCGATCCGCGCGGCTTCCCCTATTACTGGCTGGCGATGGGGCGGATGCCGCACCAGGCGGCGCCCGATACCGATCTCGACGCGATCGAGGCCGGGTTCGTCACCGTCACCCCGCTGCACCTCGACCTCACCCACCGCGAGTCGATGGATCGGCTGCGCGGCGCCTATGCGGGCTGAGCAGCCATGCCGATGATGGATCGCCTGCTGCCGATCGGGCTGCTGTTCGTCTCGAACGTGTTCATGACCTTCGCCTGGTATGGGCATCTGAAGTTCAAGAACGCGCCGTTGCTGCTGGTCATTCTCACCAGCTGGGGCATCGCGCTGATCGAATATTGCTTCGCCGTGCCGGCCAACCGGCTGGGAAGCGCGGTCTATTCGGCGGCACAGCTCAAGGGCATGCAGGAGGTGATCACCCTCACCGTCTTCGCCGCCTTCTCGGTGCTGTATCTGGGGCAGCGGATCACGATGAACCATCTGATCGGCTTCGCACTGATCGCGGCAGGCGCCTTCTTCCTGTTCCGCACGCATCACTGAACCGGGCGGCGGCGGGCGCGTTTCCCTTGGACAAGGAGAGCGCCATGAACCCCGAACCGACCCGCGAGACGCCCGACACCCAGCCCGGCACCGCACACCAGCCCGACGGCACCGACAGCTCGGCCGAATGGAATGCCGAGATCGCCGACGAGAACATGATCCCGGATCAGGATCCGGAGGCGTAAAACGGGGCGGCACCCTTTCGGCGTGCCGCCCGCTTCCGATCACCATCCCTGCGGCTGGCCCTTGTTCTGCGCGTCGAGCCACGTCTTCAGCGGCGCGAAATATTCCATCATCGCCTTGCCCGAGATCTCGCGGCTGCCGGTGAAGGTCTGCAGCGCATCGGGCCAGGGCTTGGACGCGCCCATCTCGAGCATCTTGTTCAGCCGCGCGCCCACTTCCTTGTTGCCGTAGAAGCTGCAGCGATGCAGCGGGCCCTTCCAGCCCGACTGGTCGCACGCCGCTTTGTAGAACTGGAACTGGAGCAGCCGCGCAAGGAAGTAGCGCGTGTACGGCACGCTGCCGGCCACGTGATACTTGGCCCCCGCGTCGAACTTGGTCTCGTCGCGCGCCACCGGCGGCACGATGCCCTGGTACTGGAGGCGCAGCTTGTTCCAGCCCGCCTCATACTGGCTGGCGGGAATCGTGCCGTCGAAGATCTGCCAGCGATATTTGTCGACCAGCAGGCCGAACGGCAGGAACGCCACCTTGTCCATCGCCTGGCGGAGCAGCAGGCCGATATCCTTGTCGGCGCTCGGCACCTGGGCGCGATCGAGCAGGCCGATCTGCACCAGATATTCGGGCGTGATCGACAGCGCGACGAAATCGCCGATCGCCTCGTGGAAGCCGTCATTGGCACCGTTGCGGTATAGCGCCGGCTGCGCCTTGTAGGCGCGCTGGTAGTAATTGTGGCCGAGCTCGTGGTGGATCGTGACGAAATCGTCCGCATTCACCTTGATGCACATCTTGATGCGGATATCGTCCTTCTCGTCGATGTCCCAGGCCGAGGCGTGGCACAGCACTTCGCGATCGGCGGGCTTCAGGAACAGCGAGCGTTCCCAGAAGGTGCCCGGCAGCGCCGCGAAGCCGAGCGAGGAGTAGAAGCCCTCGCCGGTCTGAACCATCTTCTTCCAGTCGTAGTTCTTGGCCTTGAGCAGGTCGCCCACATCATAGCCGAGATCGCCGGCGCCCTTGGGCGCGACCACGTCATAGATATTGCCCCATTCCTGCGCCCACATGTTGCCGAGCAGGTCGGCGCGGATCGGGCCGGTCTTGGCCTGCACCGCGTCGCCATACTTCTCGTTGAGCTTGCGGCGGACATAAGTGTGGAGCGCGACGTAGAGCGGCTTCACTTCGTTCCACAGCTTGTCGGTCATCGCCGCGAACTCGGCGGGCGGCATGTCATAGCCCGAGCGCCACAGCGCGCCGGTGTCGGCGAAGCCCAGTTCCTTGGCGCCCTGATTCGCGATGCCGACCAGCTTGGTGTAATCGGGGCGCATCGGCGCGCCGACAGCGTCGTTCCAGCTGACCCACATCTCCTTGAGCTCGTTGGGATCGCGGCTGGTGCCCATTGCGGCTTCGATGTCGCTGCCGTTGATCGGCTTGCCGCCGCGCGTACCCTTGCCCTTGGCGTAGAAGGAGCCGAGCTTAGTCGAAATGTCGCTGAGCTGCTGGGCAGCGCCCGGGGTGGTCGGCGCGGGCAGCACCAGCGCGGCGCGGAGCATGGTCAGCTGGCGCTGCTGCTCCGGCGTGAGCCCCGGCGCCTTCTGCAGGCGCGCGGCATCCAGCGCGAAGCGGACCGCCATCTCGGTGCCCTTGGCGCCGTAATCGGCCGCCAGCGCGTCGGTATCGTCGGTGATGTAGGTCGCGTTGACCCAGGCGACCCGCGAGGCGGTCAGCGTGAACGCCGCCATTTCCTGCTGCGCGCGCGTCAGGAACGCGGCGGCGTCCGACGCGGTCGGCGCGGCGGCGGGCGTCGTGCTGGTCTGCGACTGGGCGGGTGCGGCGAGCATCGCGGCGAGCGCCGCGAGCGAAAGGCCGGTACGGATCATGATGCTAAGTCCCCGGGAATCAAGAAAGGCGCGACCCTGCCGCGCCTTGCCCACCCCCGTCAACCAGCGAGGAACTCGACCAGCGCATCGCCGAGCTCCGGCCGGGTGACCGCGCTCATGTGATTGCCCGGGATTTCGATGAACAGGCCGTACGGCAGCAGGTCCGCGACTTCCTTGGCCGAGCCATTGTCGTAATCGTCCGCGCCCGAGATGACGGCGGTCGGCTGGGTGATCGCCGCGATTTCGTCGCGCGGGGTGTCGACGAAGGTGTCGAGGATGCGCAGCAGCGCGACCGGATCGCCCTTGGTGGTCTTGAGGAAGGCCTCGGTCAGCCATTCGGAGCTGCCGCGCTGGAAGCTGCCGAGATTGGTGAGCACGCGGTGGAAATAGGCGCCGCGGCCCTTGGTCGCGACCAGCCCGTCCAGCCCCATGCCCGAGAGCACCACCTTGTCCGGCGTGGCGCCGTTGGCGAGCATCCGCACCACAGTGCGCGCCCCCAGCGAGTAGCCGCCCAGGTCATAGTCGGTGAGCCCGAGATGCGCGATCAGCGCGAAATTGTCGCGCATCAGCACGTCGGGCGGATAGGCGGCGGGATCGTGCGGCTTGGCGCTGTGCCCGTGCGCGCGCAGATCCGGCATGATCACCCGAAGGCCGCGCGCGGCGAGCTTTGCGGCATGGCCGTATTTGATCCAGTTGACCTCGGCAGTGGAGAAATAGCCGTGGATCAGCACCACGGGCCGCCCCTCCCCCATCTCGGTCCAGGCGATCTCCTGCCCATCGAAGCTGGCGAAGCGGTGCGTTTCAGTCGGGTAGTCGGCCAATTGCGTCCATCCATCGTTTGACGACGTTCGGGTTGTCCTCGGTGCGGTATCGGGGCAGCGCGGTCGTGTCGAGCCACTGTTCGTGCAGGCTCTCCACCGCGTAGTTGTGGCGGGGCTGGAAGCGGTCCGGCGCATCGAAGCTGCCGATCGTCAGGTCCAGGTTCTCGCCGTCGAGAAATTCGAAGGTCAGCGGGGTGCCGCATTCGCGGCAAAAGCCCCGCTCGGCGATCGGCGACGAGCGATAGCGATCGGGCTCCCGCTCCCAGGTCACGTTCGCCTTGGCCACGCCCTTGAAGGCGATCGAGACCCCGCCGGTCGCGCGCTGACACATCCGGCAATGGCAGAGATAGGCGTCGTCATTCTCGATCCGCACCCGGTAGCGGATGCGGCCGCACTGACACCCGCCGGTGGCGTCCTCCTCCATCCTTCCCTCCTTCGCCAAGATCTCGATGCGCAACGGAGAGGTCTCCGTAATTGCCCTTAGGCACCCCTGAAAACCGCCGCCAACTTCCTGCACTATAATGAATACGGAGATTACCGCATTGAGCGTGGATTACGCGTCGCGGGGCCATTTTGACGGGATCGACATGCTCAAGCGCTTTCACAACCTATCGCTAGCTTCCAAGACGACGATGCTCGCCGTCGGCGGCATGCTCCTGCTCGCCATCGCCACCTTCTTCGTCGCCGATCGCGCACTGATGCAGCAGGCCGCACAGACCGCCGCCGAGCGCCAGGAAGTGAACATGCGCGTCGCCTGGAGCGTGATCAAGGGCTATGGCGCGGACTTCCGCGTTGACGGCGACGACCTCTATGTCGGCACCCACAAGCTCAACGATTGGGACGCGCCGGTCGACGAAGTGAAGCGCCTCGTCGGCGGGACCGCCACGATCTTCCGCGGCGACATGCGCGTCTCGACCAACGTCATGAAGGAAGACGGCAGCCGCGCGGTTGGCACGCCGCTCGCGCGCAACGCCGCCTATGAAACGGTGCTCGGCAAGGGCCAGCCCTATCGCGGCACCGCCGACATCCTCGGCAAACGCTTCTTCACTGCCTATGATCCGATCAAGGACGCGTCGGGCAAGACGATCGGTATCCTGTTCGTCGGCATTCCCGAGAACGACGTGATGGGCGCGATCGGCGGCGCGCGCTGGACGCTGGCGCTGTCGGCGGCGCTGATTTCGCTGCTCGTCGCCGGCGCCGCCTGGTATGCCGGTCGCCGGATGTTCTCACCGCTGGTGCAGATGACCGATGCAATGCGTGCGCTTGCCGCCGGCAAGGTCGACATCGCCATCCCCGCCCATGCCGCCACCGACGAGATCGGCGCGATGGCCGAAGCGCTCCAGCATTTCCGCACCTCCGAGCTTGCCCGCCAGCAAGCCGAAAGCCGCGACCGGGAGGCCGAGGCAGCCCGCGAACATGCGATGGACGCGCTCGGCCAGGCCCTCGCCAAGGTTGCCGGCGGTGACCTGACCGCGGACATCGGCCACGACTTCCCGACGGATTATGCCAAGCTCGCCGATCATTTCCGCTCGGCGATCGGCAGCCTGCGCGAACTGATCGGCACGGTGCTCGAAGGCACCGCGTCGATCCGCACCGGCTCGAACGAAATCGCCAGCGCATCGGAGGATCTGGCGCGCCGCACCGAGGGCAACGCCGCCAGTCTCGAGCAGACTGCCGCGGCGATCGCCCAGATGAACCAGCGGATCGACGCGACCGCCACCGCAGCCGGCGTGACGGTGGAGCGCGCCGACCAGGCGATCGGCGTCGTCGGCTCGGGCCGCAGCACCGCCGACGAAGCGGTGCAGGCGATGACTCGCGTGTCGGACAGCGCCAAGGGCATCGACAGCGTCATCGAGGGCCTCGACAAGATCGCCTTCCAGACGCGCGTGCTGGCCATGAACGCCGCGGTCGAGGCCGGCCGGGCGGGTGAGGCAGGCCGCGGCTTCGCTGTCGTCGCCGACCTCGTTTCGGCGCTCGCGATGCGCGCCGAGGAAGAGGCCAAGCGCGCCCGCGATCAGCTCACCGTCACCCAATCCGAGGTCGTGATCGCCCGCGGCGCAGTCGAGCGCGTCGATAACGCCCTCGCGGCAATCGTCGACACGGTCGGCGAGGTTCACCAGCTGCTCGGCGGCATCGCCGCGGACAATCGCGCCCAGTCGAGCGCGATCCGCGAGATCAGCAGCGCGATCGGCGACATGGACCGTGCGACCCAGCAGAATGCCGCGATGGTCGAGGAAACCTCCGCCGCGGCGCGCCAGCTCACCGCGCAGGTCGCGCGGCTCGATGCCCATGCCGCCACCTTCCAGACCGGTGGCCCGCAGGCGCCGCTGCGCCGGCCGGTGCTGCCGTCACAGACGGCCGCAGCCAAGGCCCCGGGCACCATCCGCGCCGTCCCGGTCCAGGCCATCGCGGACGGCGACGACTGGGCCAGCTTCTAAGCTCGATCTGCTGCCCAAAAGGAAAAGCGCGCCGGCGGAGCCTGGCGCGCTTTCACCTTTTATAGCAGTACGAGAGCGGATCGGATCTCGACCCGCTCGCTGCCCGCTCAGCGCGATGCGATCGTCTGGCGCTGGCTGAGGTAGCGCAAACCGGTCTGAGCGATGGCATGGGACCCTGCGACGCGATCGGTCGTCACCGTCATCAGCACGTCGTCCTTCTGCAGCACGTCGCGGTACAGCGCGCGCGCTTCGTCGACCCTGCCGGTGGCATAATAGATGGCGGCGAGGTTCAGCTGCAGCTCGGGGCGCTGGTCGAAGCGCATCTGGTCCAGAAGCTTCTGCTCGGCGGTCGCATAGGAACCCGTCATGATTTCGCGGGCCGCGAGGTTCCTATCCTGTGCGAGCACCGGCGAGGCGAGGGCCAGGAGGGACACCGCGGCCGCTGCGACAAGTTTGATCGACATAACGCTCTCCTTTCAGTCGTGACACCAAGGTTGCATTTTTATGACACTTGGATGACTGATACGTGACACGTTCGCGACACGGTCGCAACCCCGCATTTGCGCTGAGGCGCGAGCGGCCATCGTTTGCCGGCATCGCGCCAGCAGGCGCGCCGCAATCCGGGAGATCGCTCCGCAGGCCAGCCCCTTCCCCGCCGCCACCGCTTGCCTGAGACACAAAAAAGGCGGCCCCGAAGGGCCGCCTTCCCAAAATACTCTGACCGCGCCGCGGATCAGAAATCGTTGCGGTACTGCTCGTTGCCGACGAAGCCGAGCTTCGTGACGTTCGCCCGCTTGATGATAGCCAGCACGCGATCGACCACGTCGTAGCGCGCGGCCGGATCCGGCTGGAAGTGCAGCTCGGGTTCCGGCGAACGCTGCAGCGATGCGTCCAGATACTGGCGCAGCATCACGTCGTTGATCGGCATGCTGTTCCAGAACACCTGGCCCTGCGCGTCGATATAGACCTTGTTCTTGTCCGGCTCGACGGGCTGCGACGCATTGTTGCTCGGCTGCGGCAGATCGACCTTCACCGCATGCGTCTGGACCGGAATGGTGATGATGAACATGATGAGGAGTACGAGCATGACGTCGATCAACGGCGTCGTGTTCATGTCCATCATCGGCTCGCCGTCATCACGGCCTGCGCTCATTGCCATTGTCGTAACTCCTTAAGCGAGGCCGTTCAGAGTCGGGCGTTGCCCGAACCGGGCTCCGGTTCCGAGATGAAGCCGACCTTCACGAAACCCGCCATCTGCATCGTGTAGATGGTGCCGCCGATGCAGCGATAGGGCGTGTTGATGTCACCGCGGATATGAACTTCGGGAAGTTCGAGACCTGCGGCGTTCGGGCCACCCTGACGGTCGATTTCGGCCTTCAGCTTGGCAACCGCCTTGTCGAGCAGCTCGGTGTGGTTGACCCGGGTCAGACCCCAGTAGATCTCACAACCGTCCGGACCGCCCTTGACCGAGAGTGAGACATTTTCCGGCTTCGTGGTCGTCGGTTCGAACTGCACCTTCGGCAACGCGAGGTCGATCGTCTGGACCACAACGGGAACGGCGATGAGGAAGATGATCAGAAGAACCAGCATCACGTCCACGAGGGGCGTGGTGTTGATGTCCGACATCGGTACGTCGTCGCCGCCGCTGCCTGTGCTAATCGCCATTGGGCGTTATCCTATCCTCTTGTGCGCCGGATCGCGATCCGGCGGCAGGGCCACGCGACCTGCGCAGCCCTGCGACCTTGGTCTTACGGGCGGGTCGGGGCGCCGCCGGTCTGGCCAGCGGTCGTGGTCGCCGGCTTCGCAGCAGCGGCAACGGCCGGCTTCTTCGCGGCAGCGGCAGTCGCCGGCTTCACGCGGCCGTCCGAAGCCAGGTAGCCGAGCACGTCGTTCGAGAACGCGTTGAGGTTCTCGGCGATCGCCTTGTTGCGGCGCTGCAGGAAGTTGAAGGCGAGCACGGCCGGCACGGCGACGACGAGGCCGAGTGCGGTCATGATGAGCGCTTCACCGACCGGGCCGGCGACTGCGTCGATCGAAGCCTGACCGGCCGAGCCGATCTTGATGAGCGCGCGGTAGATGCCGATAACGGTACCGAACAGACCGATGAACGGCGAGGTCGCACCGACGGTCGCGAGGAAGGCGAGCCCGCCGCCCAGCGCCGAGTTGATCGAACCTTCCGAACGGGCCAGCGAGCCGTGCAGCCAGTCATGCGCTTCGACCGGGTCGGTCAGCAGCTTGTACTGCTCCTGGGCTTCCAGGCCATCGTCGACGATCTGGCGATAGGCCGAGTTCTTCTCGAGCTTGGCAGCGCCTTCACGCAGGCTCGACGAGCTCCAGAAGGTCGCGCGGACGCGCTTCGCCTGGTTGATGATCTTCTGCTGCTCGAACAGCTTGGTGAAGAGGATGTAGAGCGACACGAAGAGCATGAGCACCAGGATGGTGAACACCGACTGCGAGATCAGGCCGCCTTCCTTCAGCGCCTGCTGGAGGCCATAGGGGCTTTCGCCGCCCTTAGCTGCGGCGGCACCGGCAGCGAGAATGGTCGTGAGCATTTTGGGTCTTTCCTCTAAAAGATAGCTTCTTGCGCAAGCCGGTCCACCTTGCCCGGCGGACCGGAAACCGGAGAGTTACTTCTGGATCTGCCACCTGAACCGGTTCACGTACGGAGCCGGAATCTTGTTGCCGTTCGCATCCTCGGCCGGCTCGAAGCGTGCACGACGCTTGAGCAGGTTGCACGCCTGGCTATCCAGACGGCTCGAGCCACTGGACGACGTGACCGTGCACGAAACCACCCTGCCCGTCGCATCGACGTCGAGGCGGAAGCCCGTGACACCTTCTTCACCCGCACGCTGCGACTCCGACGGATAATCGTCGTTCGTCACCCACGAACCCGGCGAGCTGCGCGGCTTCAGTGCCTTCGCGACCCGCGGCGGGGCCGGCGGGGCCGGGGGAGCCGGCGGCGCGGGAGGCGCAGGCGGCGTGATCGGCGGTGGCGGCGGGATGATGTTGGTGGTGGCGACCGGCGGCGCAGGCGACACCGACTGCACGATGGCCGGCGGCACCACGACCTGGGTCGGGGGCGGCGGCACCGGCGTGTCCGGCGGCGGCGGCGGCGGCGGAATCTCCTCCGGCGGGGGCGGCGGCTCTTCGACCTCGAAGGTCTTCAGCTCTTCCGCCTTCTTCTTGATATATTGGTATGCCAGACCTGTGACGAAGGCATAACCCATGCCAGCCACGATGATAGCGACGATTACGATCGCTACCACACGACTGCCACTTACATTCCGGTCAGCGTAAGCCATTCGGCAACGTCACTCCCTCTAATCCTGCTTGCGACCCTGGCCGGCTGGCAGCCGCGCACAAGTCCGCTCGCCTCGGGTCACACTGCGCCCCTGATGGCGAGAGCACCGAGTCTGTATCGTGGGCATTCCGACGACGCAAACTCTTTGTCGGACGAATTGGTCGTACAATGCGCCCATGGCAGAATTATTTCTGTATAAGATCGGCACAATCCGGTACCGGCAGCGGCATGAAAACTGCCCTACCCCTGCTGTTTTGTTGCGCTGCGGCATTTCCTGCGTCTGCGCAACCCGCCCCGCAAACCGCGCAAATCCGCCAAGAAGCGCAAAGTGGCTTACCCAGTTATGCCACCGTCGCGACGGCCGTAGTAAACGCGCCGCTGGTGATCGACGCGCGGATCAGCGACATGATCCGTATCAAGGAAAATGCGGCACCCGGTCTCGCATCGGGACGGGCGCGCCTCTACGTCACCGCCGATGTGCTGGCACTGATTCGCGGTAGCAGCGCACTTCCGACCCAGATTTCGTACCTGGCGGACGTACCCCTCGATTCTCGCGGCAAGCTACCCAAATTGAAAAAGCAGCGCGTGCTCCTGTTCGCCCGCCCGGTCGGCAACAAGCCCGGCGAGATCCAGCTGACCGGAGTCGACAGTCAATATCTGTGGAGTCCCGAGCTTGACGCGCGCACCCGCGGCATCACCCGCGAAGTGCTGGCCAGCGACGCCCCGCCGGCGGTGACCGGCATCGGCAATGCCTTCCATGTGCCGGGCGCGCTCCCCGGCGAAGGCGAGACCCAGATCTTCGTGAAGACCGCCACCGGCGCGCCGATCTCGCTGCAGGTCCTGCGGCGCCCGGGCGAGAAGCCGCACTGGGGCGTGTCGCTGGGCGACATCGTCGACCCCAATGCGGGCGCGCCCAAGCCCGAGACGCTCGCCTGGTACCGGCTGGCCTGCGGACTTCCCAGGACGCTGCCCGACAGCGCGATCACCGCGGAGACGCCCGAAAACGCGCAGGCTGCGCGCGAGGACTATCACGTCGTGCTGCGCGACCTCGGCCCCTGCACCTGAGCCCTGCCCCGCCGCCGGTGCTCAGCGCCGGTGGCGGACCAGCGTGATGCCGATCGATTCGTCGGCCTCGGCAATCGCGAGCTTCACGATCCGCACCTCGACCCGCCGCACCCGCGAATCGGAGACGAACAGCGTCTCGCAGATATGGTCGGCCACCGCCTCGATCAGCGTGAAGTGCACGTCCTTCGGCAGCGCGTCGGTCGCGGCGTGCTTGAGGTCGATATAGCTTTTCGAGGCGCTGAGCGGCGTGTCCGGCAGAAAACGCTCGGGCAAATCGAGATCGGCGATGACGGAGATGCGCAGCGGCTGCGGCAGGTGCGTCTCCTCGGAATATACTCCGGTGAGCACCTCCACCTCGAGGTCCATGACCTGAAGCTGCAATGAATCGGGCAATCGAGCGGCCTTTCCTGAGGCGAAACAGGCGCGCGCCATAGCAGATCGCGCCGCATCCGAAAGCCCGGGCACTTCCCGTGCAGATTCTGCATGTCCATCGGCAAAATCCGCGCTTGCGCTCCGCCGAGGGAACGCTAAGGCGCGCGCCTTTCGGCATCGGGTCCGAGGCGGGGAAGGATAGGCGGTGGTTCAGATAGTTGCGCTCGATGCGGTCGATCCGCACGCCGTCGAGGCGTTGCTCGACCGTGCGTTCGGCACCGAGCGGCATCTGCGTACCGCCTATCGCGTACGGCAGAGCACCCAGCCGATTCGCCCGTTCAGTTTTGCCGCATTGAACGAAGATGGCAAGCTCGCCGGCACGATCCAGAGCTGGCCGGTGGCGCTGGCGAGCGATTCGGGGCCGATGGTGCCGCTCGTCATGGTTGGCCCCGTCGCGGTGGAGCCCGATCTGCAGCAGGGCGGAATCGGCCGCCGGCTGATGCAGGAAATGCTGGACGCGGCGGACGTGAGCGCGCTGCCCGGCGCCGAGGCGCTGATGCTGATCGGCGATCCCGAATATTATGGCCGCTTCTTCGGATTCGATGCGAACCGTACCGCCCGCTGGCGCCTGCCCGGGCCGTTCGAGCCGCGCCGGCTGCTCGCACGCGGCGCGGCGGTGCCCAGTTGCTCGGGCATGCTCGTGCCGCGCCTGCGCAAGGTCGCCTGAGCGCGCACCTGCGCGCGCAAGGGTTCGACAAAGCCGCGCGGCGCGCTAAGGGAAGCCCATGCCCAACACGCCGCCCCCCGATTTCGCCAGCCTGTCGCTCGCCGAGATCGCCCGCCTGGCGGAAGAGCATCGCCTCCCGCCCGTCGAAAGCTGGAACCCGGCGCATTGCGGCGACAGCGAGATGCGCATCGCCCGCGACGGCACCTGGTACCACCAAGGCAGCCCGATCGGCCGACCGGCGATGGTGCGGCTCTTCTCCACGATCCTGCGGCGTGAGCCCACCGGCGGCTTCGTGCTGGTCACCCCTGTCGAGAAGCTCGACATCGCGGTGGAGGATGCGCCCTTCGTCGCCGTCGAACTGAAGGTCGAGGGCGAAGGCGCGACCATGCGGCTGGCCTTTCGGCTGAACACCGGCGATATCGTCGTCGCCGGCCCGGACCATCCGCTGCGGATTGAAGCGCGCGAAGATGGCCCCCACCCCTATCTTGTCGTGCGCCGCGGGCTCGATGCCTTGGTCGCCCGCAGCGTCTATTACGAGCTCGCCCAGCTCGCATTGGCGCAGGACGGCGCCGCGCCGGGCGTCTGGAGCCAGGGCGTGTTCTTCCCGCTCGAGCCCGAAGCATGAGGCTTGCCGACCAGCTCCGGCGCGCGCTAGACAGCCGGCCGGCCCAGGCGACGACGCTGCTCCCCGGCGACCACGCCTTTTTCGATCCCGCCCAGGTGACGAGTGCCGCCGCGGTGCTGCTCGCGGTGACCGATCGCGACGTGCCGGGCGTGCTGCTCACCCGCCGCAACGCCAATCTGCGCCGCCACGCCGGCCAGATCGCCTTTCCGGGCGGCCGCATCGATCCCGAGGACAAGGATCCCGTCGACGCCGCGCTGCGCGAGGCCGAGGAGGAGATCGCCCTGCCCCGCAGGCTCGTGGAGGTGGTCGGCACGGTCGAGCAGTACCGCACCGTCACCGGCTATCAGGTGACGCCGGTGATCGGGGTGGTACCGCCGGACCTGACCCTGGTGCCCTCCGAGGCCGAGGTCGCCGAGGTGTTCGAAGTGCCGCTCGCCTTCCTCCTCGACGATACCAACCATCAAAAGAAAAGCGCTCCCTACCAAGGGTATGAGCGCCATTATTACGAGATCATGTGGAACGATTATCGAATCTGGGGTGCCACGGCGGCGATGCTGGTCAACCTGTCGCGGCGGATGGCATGGCCGCGCTGACGCTGCCGGAGACCGACTGGCGCGGCCGCGCCGGCCTGGACGCGCTGACCGAGGTGCTGGGTGCGGACGAAGGGCTGTGCCGCTTCGTCGGCGGGGCGGTGCGCGATGCACTGCTGGGCCTTCCCGTCGCCGACCTCGACCTTGCCACCGCGCTCGCACCCGAGGAGGTGCTGGCCCGGTTGCGTGCCGCGGGCATCCGGGCGGTGCCCACGGGCCTCGACCATGGCACGATCACCGCAGTGCTCGAAAGCGGTCCCGTCGAGGTGACCACGCTGCGCCGCGACATCTCCACCGATGGGCGCCACGCCACCGTCGCCTTCACCGACGACTGGCGCGAGGATGCCGCGCGCCGCGATTTCACGATCAACGCCCTCTATGCCGACCCGAACGGCGGTGCACTATACGACTATTTCGGAGGGCTGGCGGACCTGGAGGCGCGCCGCGTGCGCTTCATCGGCGATCCGCTGCGGCGGATTGCCGAGGATCATTTGCGGATCCTCCGCTTCTTCCGCTTCCTCGCCCGCTTCGGCGACACGCCTGATCCCGAAGGGCTGGATGCCTGCACCGCCCGCGCACGCGACCTGATGGCGCTCAGCCGCGAGCGAATCCGCGACGAGCTGCTCAAGCTGCTGGTCGCGCGCGATGCGGTGGGGGTGACGGCGCTGATGCTGGAGCGCGGCATCCTCGAGCCGGTGGTGCCGGAAATCACCTCAGCCGCAACGCTGGCAGCACTCGCCGAACGCGAAGCCCTGCTCGGCGCCGTCCCCGACCCCATCCGCCGCCTCGCCGCACTGCTGCCGCGCGATCCGGCCGCCGGCGATCTGATCGGGGCGCGGCTCAAGCTCTCCAACGCGCAGCGCAAGCGGCTGGTCCTCGCGCTGACCGACGGCGGAACCGACGATGCCCGCGCCCTCGCCTATCGGATCGGCCGCGAGGCTGCGGAGGATCGTCTGCTGCTCGCCGCCCCCGACGACGCCGAGGCCGCCCAGGGCTGGGCAGCACTTACCGGATGGGAGATCCCGCGCCTGCCGATCGCCGGCGGCGCGCTGGTCGCGCGCGGTCTCGCCAAAGGCCCGGATGTCGCCCGCGCGCTGCGCACGATCGAAGACCAGTGGATCGCGGAGGCATTCCCGGATGCTTCCCGCGTCGACGCGATCGCCGATGCCGTAGTGGCTCAGGCCTTGAACGCCTCGATCAGCGCGAAGGCGGCGTCGCCGGGGACCGGTCGCGAATAATGATAGCCCTGGCCGTAGGTGCAACCCAGCGCGCCTAGGGTCTGGGCGAGTTCCGGCGTCTCGATCCCCTCGGCGGTCGTCTGCATGCCCAGCGCATAGGCGAGGCTGAGGATCGCGCGGATGATCGCCACCTTGTCGCGATCGGCGAGCATGCCGGTGACGAAGCTGCGGTCGATCTTGAGCACGTCGATCGGCAGCTTCTGCAGATAGGCCAGGTTCGAATAGCCGGTGCCGAAATCGTCCATCGCCAGCGTGGTGCCGAGGTCCTTGAGCGCCGACATGGTCTGGGCGATTCGATCGGGATCGCTGACGATCGCGCTTTCGGTCAGCTCCAGCGTGAAGCGCGAGCCGGGCATGGCGTGGCGATCGAGCGCGTTCTTCACCATCGCGCCGATCTGGTCCCGCTGCAGCTGGATCGCCGAGAGATTGACCGCGAGCTTCACGCCGCAATCGCCGCCGGCGCGGGCGTCCCATTCGGCGAGCGTGCGCGCCGCCTCTTCCATCGCCCAGCGGCCGAGCGGGACGATCAGCCCCGATTCCTCCGCAACGGGAATGAAGGCGTTGGGCGAGATCAGTACACCGTCGTCGTTGGTCCAGCGGGCGAGCGCCTCGAACGACGTGATCCGGCCGGTGCCGAGGTCGCAGATCGGCTGGAAGTTGAGCGTCATGCAGCCATTCTCGATGGCGCGGCGCAGCTCGGTCTCGATCGCGAACTGCTCGCGCGCCAGGTCGAAGGCGCGGGTATGGTAGAATTCGGTGTGGCCGCTCTTCTTGGCACGGCGGACCGCCAGCTGCGCATTGCGCACCAGGTCCTCGGGGTCGCCGTCTATATCGGTGCCGAGCGCGATACCGATCGAGCAATCGATGCGGATCTCGAAATTGGAAAGGCGGAACGGGTTGGTCAGCGCCGCATGGACGCGCTTGGCGACCTGCACGGCGTCGTCGGGCCCGTCGTCCAGCGACATCAGCACGCCGAATTCGTCGCCGCCGATCCGCGCCAGCACGTCGCGGCCGCGAAGCGCCCCCTTGACCCGCCGCGCGACCGAGATCAGCAGCTCGTCGCCGGCGAGCGCCCCCATGCAGGCATTGACCCGGCTGAAGCGATCGAGGTTGATCACCAGCACGGCATGCGCCGCCGCGTCGCCCGCGCCGATGCGGGTCTCGAGCTCGTCCGAGAAGCCGGCGCGATTGGGCAGGCCGGTGAGACTGTCGGTCGCCATTTCGCGGCGCAGGCTCTGCTCGGTGCGCAGTTCGGAGGTCTGGTCAACCAGCGTGATCAGGCAGCGCGGTTCGCTTGAGCCCCGGCGGGCGAGCACGACGCGGAAATGGCGGCTGTCGACCTCGCCGCCAAAACGCCAGGCGATTTCCTCCTGCTGGCGGTCGGAGGCGAGAAACTGGCCGATCCGCGCGCCGAGCAGCTGGACCACCGGCGAGTCCTGCGCAGTGCAACCGAGCCCCGCGACGCGAAACTGGGTGTTGACCGCAGCGAAGCTATACCGGCCGTCCTGGATCTCCAGCACCGCGGCCGGAATCGGCATCAGTTCGAGCAGCCCGTCGGTACCCGGCGGCAGCGCCGAAGACGGGTCGTCGATCCGCGGAGCAGGCTCCGCGGTACGCATACTCAGAGCCCGGACTCTTCGAAACGCCATCTCCTTCGGCATAGCCGCAAACTAGTTAAAGCGGCCTGAAGGACGCGGAGGCATCCACAGGTTTTATCAATCAAAATTTATTATCACGCGGGAAGCCGGTGGGCGGCATCCGCCCCGCTGCCCCGCGCGCGGCACGCCACGGCATCACGTCGGGCTCGGAGCGATAGCGCTCCTGCTCGCCGCCCATGCGCCAGCGCAGGCCATCGGCAAATTTGAAGGTGATCACGTCGGACAGGCCGCCATCGCGGTAGCGCTGGAGCTGCACGCCCTGCCCGCGCGTCATCTCGGCCACTTCGGAAAGCGGGAAGACCAGCATCTTGCGATTGTCCCCGATCGCCGCGACGAAATCATCCTCGGCACCGATCGGGCGGACCAGCTTGAGGTGCGCGCCGGGCCGCGGGGTCACCACCTGCTTGCCCTTGCGCGTCTCGGCGATCACTTCCTGGCTGCTCACGATGAAGCCGCGCCCGTCGCTCGCCGCGACGAGCAGCTTGGGTGCTGCGCTTGCGGGCAGCAGATTGACGATGTGCCGCTCGGCCTCCAGATCAATCAGCAGCCGCACCGGCTCGCCAAAGCCGCGGCCGCCGGGCAGCTTGTCCGCGCCGAGCGTGTAGAAGCGGCCGTTGTCGGCGGCGAGCAGCAGCTTGTCGGTGGTCTGGGCGTGGAAGGCCAGGAAGGGGCCATCGCCTTCCTTGAACTTGAGCGCCTCGCCGCCGAGATCCTCGACATGCCCCTTCATCGCGCGGATCCAGCCGCGCTGCGAGAGGATGACGGTGATCGGCTCGCGCTCGATCATCGCCTCCAGCGGGATCTCGCGGGCCGGCGCCATCTCGACGATCGCGGTTCGGCGGGCGCCGAGCGGAGTATCGAGCCCGTAGCGGGTAATCATCTTGCCCAGCGCGCGCTTCATCCAGGTGCGCTGGCGCGCCTCCGAGCCGAGCAGCGTCTCCAGCTCGGCCTGTTCCTTCTCCAGCTTCTCCTGCTCGCGGCGAAGCTCCATCTCCTCCAGCTTGCGCAGGGAGCGCAGGCGCATGTTGAGGATCGCCTCGGCCTGGCGGTCGGTCAGGCTGAACTCGGCCATCATGATCGGCTTGGGCTCGTCCTCGGTGCGGATGATCTCGATCACCCGGTCGAGGTTGAGATAGGCGGTGATATAGCCACGCAGCAGCTCCAGCCGGTCGGCGATCTTCTCCAGCCGGTGCTGCGACTTGCGCTGCAGCACGACGAACTGATGCTCCAGCCAGCCGGCCAGCGCCTCGGCCAGGCTCATCACCCGCGGGGTTCGGTTCTTGTCGAGCACGTTGAGGTTGAGCGGCACGCGCACTTCGAGGTCGGACAGGCGGTAGAGGCTGTCCATCAGCGTGTCGGCGTCGACGGTGCGGCTGCGCGGTTCGAGGACGATGCGGATGTCCTCCGCGGATTCGTCGCGCACGTCGCCAAGGATCGGCAGCTTCTTGTCGTTGACCAGCGCCGCGATGCCCTCGATCAGCTTGCCCTTCTGCACGCCGTAGGGGATTTCGGTGACGACGAGGTGCCAGCCCCCGCCCTTCTCGGTCACCTTCTCGATCCTGGCACGCACGCGGAAGCTGCCGCGGCCGGTGGCATAGGCCTCGGCGATCGCGGCGGGGCTGTCGACCGCGATGCCGCCGGTCGGAAAGTCCGGGCCCTTCACATAGTCGAGCACGTTCGCCTGCGGATTGTCGATCAGCGCGACGGCGGCCTGCATCAGCTCGGCGGCATTGTGCGGCGGGATGCTGGTCGCCATGCCCACCGCGATGCCCGCCGCGCCATTGGCGAGCAGGTTCGGGAACAGGCCGGGGAACAGCTCCGGCTCCTCGTCTTCCCCATTGTAGGTCGGGCGGAAATCGACCGAATTCTCGTCGAGCCCGTCCATCAGGTCGATTGCGACCTGGGTCAGCCGCGCCTCGGTGTAGCGGTAGGCGGCGGCGTTATCGCCGTCGATATTGCCGAAATTGCCCTGCCCGTCGACCAGCGGATAGCGCAGCGCGAAGGTCTGCGCGAGCCGGACCATCGCGTCATAGACCGAGGCATCGCCATGCGGATGGTATTTACCGATCACGTCGCCGACGACGCGCGCGCACTTCTTGTACCCGCTCGCCGGGTCCAGCTTGAGCAGCCGCATCGCCCAGAGCAGCCGGCGATGGACCGGCTTCAGCCCGTCGCGGACATCGGGCAGCGAACGCGCGGTGATCGTCGACAGCGCATAGACGAGGTAGCGCTCGGAAAGCGCGCTGTCGAAGGGCACATCGGAGGCGCCGGAAGGTTCGGAAACATCGGTGTCGAGGCTCATCGCCATCCCGGATAGCAGGCAGGAGGGGGAAACGCCAAGGGCGTTCCCCTTATGATCCGATCGATGCCCCGAATTGTTTCGGAATCAGCCCACCAGATGGCGGAAGAAGCTGCGGTTCTTGGCGATCAGCGGCCGCAGATGCTCGGGCAGCTCGCGCAACTTCAGCTTGCGGATTGAAGGTGTGCGGTGCGACGGCCCGATCGAGACGAGCAGCGAAAGCATGCCGCGGCGGTGCGTCGGCGGTGTGCCGCGATGGAGCGCGAAGGTGTTGACGAAATAAACGTCGCCCTTATCCGCCAGCACCACCCCGGCGCCCATGGCCTGCTTCAGTGGCTCCAGATCTTCGTCGTGGAAGCGACGCACTTCGTAGAATTCACGCAGGCTCGATGTCCTTGGTATCATCTCCAGCGGTCCGTCCGCCCGCGTTTCGATCGGCGAAAGCGGCACGAACACGCGGATGAAGTTGAGCGGCTCGGCGCAATCCCGATGCCAGTTCTGGTTCTGATAGGCGAAGCCGGTGGGCTGCGAGATCCACGCCCAGGCCCAGCTGAGCACCGCGCGCGGCCCCAGCGTCTCACGGCAAAAGGCAATCAGATCCGGGTTGCTGCAGATTTCGAGGAAGGCCGGATCCTCGAAGAGACGTTGCGCATCCATGTACAGGAAAGGATGATCCGTAGCCTCGGGCGCACCGCGATGCTCAAAACCCGGCAGATAGGGATCGGTGAAGGTCTGCGGCGCGAACATCGCCGTCGCCATGCGATCGACCAGCGCGGGATCCAGCATCTTCTCGGCGAAGTGGAAGTCGATCTCGTGGAACTCGGCCGCGCGCGGCGTGCGGCCGATCCGCGCAAGCGGCTCGCGCAGCAGCCGTTCAATGCGGCTAAGCTTGCGCAGCCTGGCAGGATCGTTGGATCTCGTGCGCAGCCAGAAGATATAATTATAGGCATAGTTGTAGAACAGCCGGTGGCGCAGCCGCCCCAGCCGCGTATCGCGCCTTATGCCTTCGACAACCTGCGCGGTGTACGGCTTGATACCCGCTTCGGGAGTATGATCCAGCCCCACCAACATTGCCTTGCCGAAGCGCGTCATCGTGACCTTCCGTCCTACCCTCATCCCCCTTCATTTTAGGACGCATCTGCACCGAGCGAGCGCGGCGCGGCAATATTTGCCGGGTCGTCGCCACGTGGGCGGTAGCCGCAATCCCGCCCCAATTGCGGCGAAATTGTGACTTGACTTTATCCTAGCCCGATGATGGGATTTGCACGTCACCATCAAGGGGATGTCGATGCGCAAATTTCTCGTGCTCGGTTGTGCAGCGCTGCTCGCCGCTTGTTCCTCCAACCGGCAAGACAGCGCCAGGGACACGGTGGCGGAAGCGGAGGCGCCGGCAAACCCCGGGGCGGAGCCTCTCAAGGTCGCCCTGCCCCAGCTCAGCTATCGCTACACGCTCAGCTTCCTGCTCCCCGAGGCACGGCTCGCAGAAACGCAGGACGGGCACCGTGCCATCTGCGAGCGGCTGGGGCCGGCACGCTGCCAGCTGGTCATGCTGACCCGCAACGAGGCCGAAGGCCGCATCGGCGACGCCCTGCTGAAGCTCCGCGTTACCGCCGCCGATGCGGGCTATTTCACCGGCGAAGCGGCGCGGCAAGTGACAGCGGCGGGCGGTCGCGCGGCGAACACCGACGTCGCCGGCGAGGACGTGTCCAAGGACCTGACCGATACCGCCGCGCGCATCCGCCAGCGCGAACTGCTCGTCGCCCGCCTGACCGAGACGCTGCGCACCCGCAAGGGATCGGTCGCCGATCTCGTCCATGCCGAGCACCAGGTCGCCGCCGCGCAGGAAGAGCTCGACAAGGCGCGCAGCTGGCAGCGCGAACTCCAGGGTCGCGTGGCGATGGCCGATGTCGAGATCCGCTACCAGGCGCTCGCCGCCCCCGCCTCGGGTGCCAGCGTCGGCGCAGCGCTCGGCGAGGCGGCGCAAGGCTCGGCCTTGGCCTTCGTCTGGGGCATGCAGCTGCTGCTCTCGCTGGCGATCTACCTGCTGCCCTGGGCCGCCGTGTTCGGCGCGGGCGTAGGCGTGGCGACGCTGCTCCGCCGCTCGAAACCGGTCGCGTGAACAAGTCCTGCAAGGGGAGCGGCGCCGCATTGCACCCCCGCCCCCCTTGCGGTATAGCGCGAAGCCTTCCAGAGCCCCGGCGGTCACGCGGAGAAATCCCGTGGAGCCGGGGCAACGCATTTCCAAGGGACTAGGCCGACATGGCACGCCGCCGGCAAATCTACGAAGGCAAGGCTAAGATTCTCTACGAGGGTCCGGAGCCGGGCACGCTGATCCAGTATTTCAAGGACGACGCAACCGCCTTCAACGCCCAGAAAAAGGGCACGATCAACGGCAAGGGCGTGCTCAACAACCGCATCAGCGAGCATGTCTTCACCCTGCTCGGCGGCATCGGCATCCCGACGCATTTCATCCGCCGCCTCAACATGCGCGAGCAGCTGATCCGCCAGGTCGAGATCGTGCCGATCGAAGTCGTGGTGCGCAACGTCGTCGCCGGTTCGCTGGCGAAGAAGCTCGGCATCGAGGAAGGCACCCCGCTGCCCCGCACGATCGTCGAATATTACTATAAGGACGATGCGCTCGGCGACCCGATGGTCACCGACGAGCATATCCTGGCGTTCGGCTGGGCCGCGCAGGAAGAACTGCACGACATGGCCGACATGGCCATCCGCGTGAACGACTTCCTCTCGGGCCTGTTCGCCGGCATCGGCATCCGCTTGGTCGACTTCAAGCTCGAATTCGGCCGGATCTGGGAAAACGACTATCCTCGGATCATCCTCGCCGACGAGATCAGCCCCGATGGCTGCCGTCTGTGGGACATCGCCTCGGGCGAGAAGCTCGACAAGGACCGCTTCCGTCGCGACCTGGGCGGCGAAGTCGAGGCCTATCAGGAAGTCGCCCGCCGCCTGGGCCTGTTCCCGGAAGGCGACGGCTCCGACGTGCTCGACCTCGAGACGCATCGCAAGAAGCGCGGCAAGTAACATTCCGTTTCCTCCCCCGGCACGCCGGGGAAGGGGACCGTTCGCATCGCGAATGGTGGAGGGGCCTCGCCGCACGCGGGGCCCTTTGTCGTTTGCCCCCTCCACCACCGCCTGCGGCGGCGGTCCCCCTTCCCCGCTTCGCGGTGGAGGAAACGACTGTTCCCACGTTTTACCGTTGCGACTTCGGCCCTCTCGCGCCATAGCGCCGCCCATGAAACTCCGCATCATCGTCACCTTGAAGAACGGCGTGCTCGATCCGCAGGGCAAGGCCATTCAGAACGCGCTAGGCGGCCTCGGTTTCGAGGGCGTCGAGGATGTCCGCGCCGGCAAGATCTTCGAACTGGAGGTCGCCGATTCGACAAGCGACACCGCGATCGACGATATGTGCCGCAAGCTGCTCGCCAACACGGTGATCGAGAACTACCGGGTCGAAAAGCTGTGAAGACCGCGGTCATCGTCTTCCCCGGCTCCAACTGCGATCGCGACATCGCGGTCGCGCTGGAGAGCGTGACCGGCACCACGCCGCACATGGTTTGGCACGGCGACAGCGAGTTGCCCGAGGGCCTGGGCCTGATCGCCCTGCCCGGCGGCTTCTCCTATGGCGATTATCTCCGCTGCGGTGCCATCGCGGCGCGCTCTCCGGTAGTGCAGGCGGTGATCGAGGCAGCCCATCGCGGCACGCCGGTGATCGGTATCTGCAACGGCTTCCAGGTCCTCACCGAAACCGGGCTGCTGCCGGGCGCGCTGATGCGCAATGCCGGCCTCGATTTCATCTGCCGCGACGTGCCGCTGGTGGTGGACAATAGCCAGTCGATCTTCACCAGCGCCTATCAAGCGGGCGAGCAGCTCTCGATCCCCGTCGCGCACCATGACGGCAATTATTTCGCCGATGCCGAGACGCTCGACCGCCTCGAAGGCGAAGGCCGCGTGGCGTTCCGCTACGCGCAGAACATCAACGGTTCGGCGCGAGGCATCGCGGGCGTGATGAACGCGGCGGGCAACGTGCTCGGCATGATGCCCCACCCGGAGCGCAAGATCGAAGCCGCGCATGGCGGCGACGATGGCCGCCGGCTGTTCGAAGGCCTGCTCGCCGCAGTCGCCTGACCGCCAACGCATCCGAATACAGGGCCGCGGTTCCCGGACCGCGGCCTTTTTGTTGTCAGAAAAGCATCTTAATCCCGACCAGCGCGAGCGTCGCGGCGAGGATCGGCACGAGCACCTTGTCCGAGGTCCGCGTCGCCAGCAGGCTGCCGATAATGATGCCGGGGATCGATCCGGCGAGCAGCGACACGAGCAGCGATCCGTTCACCGATCCCAGCATCCAGTGGCCCAGTCCGGCGAGCAGGGTCAGCGGCACGGCATGGGCGATGTCCGACCCGACGAGCTTGTTCACCGCCTGGTGCGGGTAGAGCATCAGCAGCGCGGTCATCCCCAGCGCCCCCGCCCCCACCGAGGTCAGCGACACCAAGAGACCCAGCATCGCGCCGAGCGCAATCGTGACATAGCCGATCCGCGCCTCGCCCAGCCGCTCGAACCGGGGCGCCATGATCAGCACCAGGCGGCTGCGGAAGAAGGTCGCGATCGCCGTCACCACCAGGGCGATGCCCAGCGTGACCGTGATCACCCCGCCGCTGTTCTTGGCATGCTCCTGCGCGCTCGACAGCAGCAGCAGCGTCAGGATCGTCGCGGGGACGCTGCCAGTGGCAAGCCTGCGCACAACCTTCCAGTCGATCGTGCCGTGCAGGCCGTGCACCCCCGCCCCCACCGTCTTGGTGGCGGAGGCGTAGAGCAGGTCGGTGCCCACCGCGGTGGCCGGGTGGAAGCCGAAGGCGAGAACGAGCAGCGGCGTCATCAGCGAGCCGCCGCCGACCCCGGTCATGCCGACCAGCAGCCCGACGAGCACCCCGGCGATGGAATAAAGCGGATTGAACGCGAGCACGGGAATCCCTGGCAACCGATTTCATACCAGCATGCGGGGATTTTCCCCGAACGCCAGAAAGAATTGGTTTCAGGCCGATGTCCGCGCGCGCGACCGGCTGCGCCTCAAACGCGCGTCGCGAAGGGCGTGAAGTCGGTCCCTTCGTCGAACACGTCGACGCCCTCGGCGCGCTTGAGGAAGCCGACGACGATATAGGTGAGCGGCGTCAGCAGCACTTCCCAGCCGACCTTCAGCACCCACTGGGTGAACAGCACCTTCACGACCAGCGCATTGGTCCAGCCCTCGGCGCCCCAGAAGGCGAGCGGGTAGAAGATCAGGCTGTCGACCGCCTGCCCCGCCACGGTCGAGCCGACGGTGCGGGTCCACAGCATCCGGCCGCCGGTCCACAGCTTCATGCGGGCCAGCACATAGGAATTGACGAACTCGCCCGCCCAGAAGGCACAGACCGAGGCCAGCACGATCCGCGGCACCTGGCCGAAGATGACTTCGTAGGCCGCCTGGTTCTTCCAGTCCGGCGCCGGCGGCAGCGCGACGACGACCCACGCCATGAACGCCATGAACAGCACCGCCGCCGTCCCCGCCCAGATCACCCGGCGCGCACGGGCATAGCCATAGACCTCGGTCAGCACGTCGCCGATGATGTAGGAAATGGGGAAGAACAGGATGCCCGCCCCGAACGGCCAATAGCCGACTCCCGGCAGCCAGATCTGCGCGACCTTGCCCGCGCCGATCACGTTCGACAGCAGGATGATCGCGACGAAGGCGGCCATTACGAAGTCGAAATAACGGAAATGCCCGCCGGCCAGGCTGCGGGCGGTGACATGGGTGGGAGCGTGCGGCATGTTCATTGCAGTGCAGTATGCGAGGCGTTTGCCCCCCGCGCAATCTGCGCTTAAAGGCATCCGTAACGCGCGCCCGTAGCTCAGTTGGATAGAGCACGAGCCTTCTAAGCTTGGGGCCGCTGGTTCGAATCCAGCCGGGCGCGCCAGGAAAAGCTGGGAACATGGAGGTTACCTAACAGCCCCCTCTCCGGGCTCGAGGTAACACATAGGTAACGGAGGCCTATTTCTGCACTTGCGGGTGCGGAGTAGCGCCCATGCTTGCTCACCAGCGAGGCGAAACAGCGCAGGTTCCGCCCGGCACAGCCCTCCGAAGGCAGAGGCCACAGGTTCGAATCCTGTCGGGTGCGCCATCTTTTCAATGACTTAGCGCAGCGTCGCCACGGCCGTACGGAAAATGTACGGAAAACATCGTCGGACGAAATGCGCTCAAATGAACCCTCGCAGAGACGATTCGGGCGGTCGATGCGCCGACGCGTGCGCTGGTCAGGAGTCCGTCATAGTCGCGGCGCAGGATCAGGTTGGCGACCCCGCCGATCGCGTCCGAGCCGTAGAGCGCCGAGGCGCCGTCGGTGATGACCTCGATGCGTTCGAGCGCCGCCAGCGGGATAATGGAGATGTCGACGCCCTGGTTGACGGCGTCGTAAGGAAGGCGGTGACCATTGATGAGCGTCAACGTCGCGTCCGAGCCCAACCCGCGAAGGTTGCTCACCTCGATGGCCCCTCGCCCACTTCGTGCTCGGCGCTCAGGCGCGGCGACCGCCCTGTCAGCGCGCGCGCTGCCGGGTGCCATCGGCGCTAGGCGTCACAAGGGAGCGCCTGCTGCCCCCAGAATGTCGACTCTCCCCGCATTGGATTGCTCGGGCTAGCGACGAATGAGGAGCGGGGGCGGGCCGACGCGCTGCTGGGTCACTACATTCGCAGCGATCTGCAGAGAAGCCCAACAAATCAAGCCATCGGACGGGTTTCTGCTCTCGTGAAATCCGCCTAGGACGCTTCATCCAGGCTTTGGGGTGGGGCAATGAAGAACTATTACCGTGTGATGCTCGGCCGGAAGAGCATGCACGCCAGGGAGTGCTTTGAAGGCGGCTTTATCGGCACCGATTTCGGCATCCATGAGGACCTGTCGGGCAAACTCCCGGAATCCGTCCGCCCGTTCAATCGGGCCTACGCCCCGATCTATCTCCAGCTCCACCCTGAAAAGAGCAAGGTGGCGGCCGGCCTCGCCTGCGCCGCAATCTGGACGGTTTCGAAGATGCTGCGACCAGGCGACATCCTTCTGTCACCCGACGGCACCGGCCGGTACCGAGTCGGCGCGATCGAAGGCGAATATTGGTACGCGACAGGCGCGGTATTGCCGCACCGACGCACCGTCATTTGGCACGATATCTATATAGACCGCGCGGCAATGAGCGAGCCGCTGCGCAACTCCACGGGCTCGATCGGCACGGTGTCGAACATCAACGTGCATGCGGAAGAAATCGAAAGCCTTATCGGCGGGCTGCCCGCCATCTCCCCCCAGCCCATCATGACCAGCGAGGGTCTGGTGGAAGATGCCGTTGCCTTTGGCATGGAAAAGCACCTGGAAGATTTCCTGGTCGCCAACTGGGGACAGACCGAACTTGGCCGCGACTGGGAAATCTACGCGGACGAAGGCGAGCTTGTCGGCCAGCAATTTCCGACCGACACCGGCGCGCTCGACATTCTGGCGATCAGCAAGGATCGCAAGCGGCTGCTGGTGGTAGAGCTGAAAAAGGGCCGCGCCAGCGATGCCGTTGTCGGCCAGATCCTCCGCTACATGGGCTATGTGCAGGAGGAACTGGCCGAAGCGGGGCAAACGGTGGAGGGCGCGGTAATCGCGTTGGACGATGACCAGCGTATCCGTCGTGCCCTCGCCATGGTGCCAGCGGTTCGGTTCTATCGGTACCGGGTATCGTTTCAGCTCATTCCTGCATAGGCCGCCCATGCCCGTAGGGGATCAAAAGCTGTTCGCTGCCGGTGACGCTGCCATTCGCTTTTCGGCCGTCGCGCGAGCGAGACCGTCGAGCTTACGCACCTCCGGCGCCCCCCGTTTGAGGATCAATACGAACTGATTGGCCTCAGCCATGGCCGTCAGCGTCGTTTCCGGCGCGTATAGGCTGCAATCCATTCCACGGGCGTCTTTGCACCAACTGAAGGAGAAGAAAGCCGGCTCGACCTTGCTCTTGTTCGAGGCCGGCCCAAACTTCGCTTCCAACGCGTTCACGATCTGCTGCGAGGTGCGACCAGCGAGCGGGCTACGATATTTTATCTGCACTGCCTCCTGACCAGCGGGCGTAGGCTCGAATTCAATCGACCATGTGCTACCGCTATTGTCAGCAAAATACAGGCCACGTGTGTGCGTATAAGATGGGGCCATGGGCACGGTCTTCCCCCGGAGCAGATCCATCTGCTGGACGACCCGTTCTTCGAAGGAAGGGTTGTCAGTCCGATGCCCCTCGATCTTCAGGCCCCGCGCTCGGGCAACCTCCACCGCCTCCGATGGCGTCATGCCCAGCTTGACGCCGCCCACATCGAAGCTGGACGGCACGCCCTTCGTCAAAGGCCAACCCGCAAGTCTGGAACGCCCATCCGCGTCGATCGCAGCCTGCTTTACCTGAGCCTCGGCACGCGCTGCGGCCAAGGCAACGAGCATTCCACAAGCAATAGCAACGAATTGACGCTGTTTCATACGATCCCCGAGATGCCGTTTTGATCACAGCTCCTCTGCCGCCGATCGCGTTAACGGGTGGTAAGGAATGGTATCTCGGCACCGCGTCTTGCGTCCGTCACACAATGGCATGATCAATGTGCTGGCGTACGCCTCCATCGCGGCCCTTCTCCGCGCACAGGAACACCAGGGAACCGCCGCTCACCTCCTGCAGGGACACCCGCTGACAATGAGCCATCTCAGCGTGCTCGAAGCCGTGGTGCGTCCGGAGGTACACCTCGCCCGCCGAACCATTCTGGTACTTTCCGTGGCCCGATTCGCGGTCGACTCTCGACTTCCTGACCAAAGGAACCCACGCTGTTTCAAGCACATTCAAGTGAACCGCGCCGGGTTTGTCGGAGGCCCCAACTCCTGAGAGGAAGGGCCTATGACGAGCAAGACGACGAACAAGTTCTCGCCTGAGGTTCGCACGCGCGCGGTGCGGATGGTGCTGGAACACGAGAA